>DATCXA010000243.1:0-3064 GCA_036566085.1 Propionibacteriaceae bacterium | reverse complement strand
GGCTTCGGGAGAAGTTCCCCACCGGCGCCCTCGCCACCGTCGAGCTCGACGTCGAACGCTGGCGCGACATCGACAACGGGACGGTTACCGCCCTGGTGACGCCGCGCTCGCTGGAAGCCGGGGCGGAAGCGTGATGCCGCGGGACTAGCCGGAGGCCGTTTCGTCGGGCGGTCCGGTAACAGGGACGCCGGCGGCTTGGTCGTCGCCGGAGGTCTGGTCGGGGTTGAGGGTGAGGTTTTCGCCTGTCGCCGGGTCGAAGACGTGCATTCGTTCGGTGTCGAACCAGAGCTCGGCCTTGCTGCCCGAGCGGATGGTGCTGGCGGGGTCGAGAGCGACGATCAGTTGGGTGCGTATCGACTCGCTGTCGAGTTCACGCTCGAGCTCTCGCAGCTGCTGGGTGATCTCCGCCGGGGCCTCGTAGGGCACATAGGCGTACAGCTCGTTCCCGAGCCACTCGGTCACGTCGACGGTGGGCTTGAACGTCTGTCCCTGCTGGCGCTTCTCTTCCGAGAGCAGGGACGCATCCTCGAAGTCCTGGGGCCGGATGCCGAAGATGACCAGGTCGCGCTCGCCGACACGCTGCATCCGCTCACTCTTGACCGAATGGGTGCCGAAGGGCGTCTCCAGCTGGCCAGCGCCGAGTCGGCCTGGAAGGAAGTTCATCGGCGGGGACCCGATGAACCCGGCGACGAACAGGTTGACCGGCTGCTCGTAGAGCTGGTGCGGCGATCCCACCTGCTGCAGCAGTCCTTTGCGGAGCACCGCGATCCGGTCGCCAAGGGTCATCGCCTCGGTCTGGTCGTGGGTGACGTAGACGGTGGTCGTGCCCAGTCCCCGCTGCATCCGGGCGATCTCGGTGCGCATCTGCCCTCGCAGCTTCGCGTCCAGGTTGGACAACGGCTCGTCGAACAGGAACGCGTCGGCCTTCCGCACGATCGCTCGGCCCATCGCGACGCGCTGGCGTTGGCCTCCGGAAAGGTTGGCCGGCTTCCGATCCAGGTGCTCGGTGAGCTCGAGCGTCTCCGCCGCCTCGTGGACCCGCGCCTTTACCTCGTCCTCGGGCATCTTCTTCAGGCGCAGCGGGAAGGCGATGTTCTCGAACACGTTGAGGTGGGGGTAGAGGGCGTAGTTCTGGAAGACCATGGCAAGGTTGCGGTCTCGTGGCCGCTTCTCGTTGACTCGGTTCCCGTCGATGAGCATCTCGCCGGAGGTGATGTCCTCCAGGCCGACGATCATGTTGAGCAGGGTCGATTTCCCGCAGCCCGATGGGCCGACGAGGATCACGAACTCGCCGTCCGCGACCTCCAGGCTCACGTCGTTGACGGCCAGGTACCCGTCGCCGTACTGCTTGACGATGTTCTTCATGGTGATGGCTGCCACGGCTGGATCACTCCCTCGGTTCAGCCTTTGACGGCGCCGGCGGTCAGACCGGCCACGATCCGACGCTGGAACACCAGCACGATAATGACGACAGGGATGGTGACGACCACCGAGGCGGCCATGATGGCCGTCACCGGTGACTGGAACTGTGAGGCGCCGGTGAAGAACGACAGGGCGGCCGGAACCGTGCGAGCCCGGTCGGTCGAGGTCAGCGAGATCGCCAGCAGGAACTCGTTCCAGCAGAAGAAGAAGGTCAGGATCGCGGTCGTGAACACCCCGGGGGCGGCCAACGGGACGATGACCCTGCGGAACGCCTGCCATGCGGTGGCCCCGTCGACCTGGGCCGCCTTCTCCATCTCCCAAGGAATCTGGCGGAAGAAGGCCGACATCGTCCAGATCGACAGCGGCAGCGCGAAGGTGAGGTACGGGATGATCAGGCCGAGCCAGGTGTCATAGATCCCGAGGTTCCGCCACATGTTGAACAGGGGCCCGACCAGCGCGGCCTGCGGGAACATCGCGATCCCCAGGGCCATGGACAGCAGAAACTTCTTGCCGGGGAAATCCAACCGGGCGATGGCGTAGGCCGCGAACATCGCAACCACCACGGCGAGCGCGGTGGCCAGGAGCGAGATGCCGATGGAGTTCCGGAGGGCGCTGGTGAACAGGCTGTCGCTGAACACGGTGTCATAGTTGGTCCACACCCACTGCTTCGGGAAGAAGGTGGGCGTCCCACTGCGGAAGGTGTTCGGGTCCTTGAAGGACAGAGAGATCATCCAGAGCAACGGGAACAGGGCCCAGATGAGGATCAGGGCCCCCCAGAGCGTCCACCAGCGGGCGCCGCGCCGACTCTCCATCACCGATCACCCCGCACCTGCGAGAGGTCCGTCCCGAAGCCCTTGATGAAGAGGAAGGCGATGAGGACCACCGTGAAGAAGAGCAGCACGGAGACCGCCGATCCAACGCCCAGGTTCAGCAGGGTCACATTCTGACGGTAGGCCAGGAATGACAGCGTCTCGGTGTTGTTGGCTCCCGCCGTCATGATGAACGGATTGTCGAAGATCCGCCACGCATCCAACGTCCGGAACAGCAAGGCCACCATGATCGCGGCCTTCATGTTGGGCAACGTCACCCGCGTCAACCGCTGCCACGCCGTGGCGCCGTCGACCATGGCCGCCTTGTTCAGCTCGGCGGGCACCTGCACCAGGCCGGCCAGCAGGAGCAACGAGATGAACGGCGTGGTCTTCCAGATCTCCGACAACGTGATGACAAACAGCGACGACCAGCGCTCACCGAACCAGTTGAACTCACCCAGGCCCAACCACTGGTTCACAAATCCGGAGTCGAGCTGGAACGCATAGCGCCAGATGAACGCCGACACGACCGTGATGATGCCGTACGGAATGAGGATCCCTGTGCGGACCAACGAGCGGCCGAACAGGATCCGATACATCACAAAGGCGAAGGCGAAGCCGAGCACCAGCTCCACAACCACGCTCACCACGGTGATGATCAGGGTGGTCACGAAATCGCTCCACCACACGGGGTCGGTCAGGACCGTCGCGAAGTTGCGGAACCCGACGAAGGTTCTTCCTTCCGGGTCGGTCAACCGATAGTTGTAGAAGGAGAGGACGACCGCGTAGACCAACGGGTACGCGGTCACGAACACCATGACGATGAACGCCGG
>DATCXA010000227.1:0-12468 GCA_036566085.1 Propionibacteriaceae bacterium | reverse complement strand
ACGATCGCGGCGAGGTCCTGTCTGCCAAGGGCCCGAAGCGTGATGCCCGCCTTTGCGTCGATCAAAATCGGCACTCCATCGGGGAAGCTGCGCGCGGTAGGCAGTGCGGATGGACCGTCGTCTGGTATGTCGTTGGTGGCGTTCGGATCAGCCATGAGCCTCATCCAACTCAGCGACGCGAGGGTGTCGCAAGCGGTTCTCGGCACCGGCCATACTCGCTGCCGGTAAATTCACTAGGCTTGCTCAGGTGACCGGCGACGCCGACTGTGACAGACCTTTGACGTTCTCCAGCGATGTCTAACGTCGTCTTCAATATCCTGCTGATCTTTCTTCTGGTGGGGATCCAGGGCATCTTTGTCGCCGCCGAACTTGCTTTGGTCTCACTCCGGGAAAGCCAGGTCAGGCAGCTGGCCTATCGAGGCAAGCGCGGGCAATTGGTCGCCAAGCTGACGGCGGATCCAAACCTTTTCCTTTCCGTTGCCCAGGTCGGTGTCACGCTGTCCGGCTTTCTTGCTGCCGCTTTTGGCGCCGACAAGCTGTCCGGTGATCTGGCTCCTGTGTTCGAGCGAATGGGCCTCAGCACCGCGGCAGCGGACATCATTTCGGTGGTCTTGATCACCATCGTGATCTCCTATGTCTCGATCGTGATAGGCGAGCTCACCGCGAAGCGGTTGGCGTTGCAACGTGCGGAGGGAACAGCGCTTGCCCTGGCGCCGCTGGTGGATTTCACAGGCCGAATTGCGCGCCCGGTGATCTGGCTGCTCGGCGTCTCGACCAACATCGTGGTCCGGCTCTTGGGCGGTGACCCCTCAGTGTCTCGTGAAGAAGTGACGAATGAGGAGATCCGTGCCATGGTCAGTGGTTCAACCACCCTTGGCGACGAGGAGCGCCGGATCGTCGACGACGTGTTCGCAGCCGGTGAGCGCAACCTCCGCGAGGTCATGGTGCCGCGCACCGAGGTCGACTTCCTGCCCGGTGACATGCCTGCCCATCGCGCGGTACGCGAACTGAGCAAGGCGCCCCATTCGCGCTACCCAGTGATCGGAGATTCCGTCGACGACGTCATCGGCTTCGTGCATGTACGCGACCTGCTTGATCCCGATCTCAGCTCGCGTACCACGCCGGTCGCCGAGGTGGCACGCCCGGTGCTCTCGATGCCAGACACGGTACGGGTGCTTCGCGCGCTCAGCGATATGCGTCGCAGCGCGTCCCATTTGGCCATGGTTCTAGACGAGTACGGCGGCACTGCCGGAATCGTCACTATGGAGGACCTCGTCGAGGAACTGGTCGGCGAAATCACCGATGAATACGACGTGGTTGCCGAAGAGCAGGTCGGCATCCGCGGCGACCTAGTGATCGACGGCCTGACCACACTGGACGACTTTGCCGAGAAGACCGGTCTAGTGTTGCCGGAGGGCCCGTACGATACGCTCGCCGGCTTCTTCATGGCCAGGCTTGGGCAGCTGCCGAGCGTCGGCGATGCCATTTCGCTCGAACTGTCTTCGGTGGATCCCGAGGAGGGGGAGCTTGCGCAGGTCGAACTGCGCGTCAGCGAGCTGGACGGCCGCCGGGCCGCTTCGTTCATCGTTCACAGAGAGGACGGAAAGGACTTCACTCCGGCAGTCTCGTAAATGGAGCCAGGTGTTTCCTACACGTTGTCGCCAGCTGTCGCAGTCACACCCGGCTGCGTAGCAGTCAGCGAGCGCTCCTCCTCGGCCGATGCGTGCCACATCCACCCGGCGATCTCTGGCATGTCTTCGCCATAACGACGGATGTACTGCCGGTGCTCGATGATCTTGTCCGCCAGCTCTTGTCGTACGTGTGCGGCGCTCGATCCCAGCTGTGGCACGCGGTCGATCGCGTCGATCGCCAAGGAGAAGCGGTCGATCTCGTTCAGCACGCACATGTCAAAGGGCGTCGTCGTCGTGCCCTCCTCCTTGTAACCGCGCACATGGATGTTCTCGTGGTTGCTGCGCCGATAAGTGAGGCGGTGAATCAGCCATGGGTAGCCGTGGTATGCGAACACAATGGGCGCCGTCGGCGTGAATAAGGCGACGAACTCCCGATCGCTTAACCCGTGTGGATGTTGACGGTCGTCCTGCAACCGCATCATGTCCACGACATTGATGAAGCGGATCCGCAGATCCGGGAAGCGTTTCTGCAGAATCTCGGTTGCTGCGAGCGCTTCCATGGTGGGTACATCACCCGCGGCTGCCATGACCAGGTCGGTCCGGCCGTCTTGATCGCTGCTGGCCCAGTCCCAGATGCCGATGCCCTTGGTGCAATGCTTGATCGCTTCATCCATGGTCAGGTACTGCGGAGCTGGCTGCTTTCCGGCGACCACGACGTTCACATACTGGCTGGACCGCAGGCAATGATCAGTGGTTGAGAGCAGCGTATTGGCATCCGGCGCGAGATAAACCCGAACGATCTCGGCCTTCTTGTTCATCACATGATCAATGAAGCCGGGATCTTGATGTGAGAATCCGTTGTGATCTTGACGCCAGACGTGACTGGACAGCAGATAGTTGAGGGAAGAGATCGGACGACGCCACTCGATGTCGTCGGTGACTTTCAGCCACTTGGCGTGTTGGTTGAACATCGAGTCGACGAGGTGAATGAAGGCCTCATACGTTGAGAGGAAGCCGTGCCGGCCTGTCAGCAGGTACCCCTCCAGCCAGCCTTGAATCGTATGTTCAGAGAGGATTTCCATCACCCGACCATCCGTAGCGAGATGATCGTCATAGTCGTAGATCTCGGCTTGCCAGGCACGATCGGTGGCTTCCAAAACGTCCTGCCATCGATTCGAGTTGTTCTCGTCTGGTGAGAAGAGCCGGAAGTTGCGCTGATCGTCATTGAGCTTCATGACGTCACGCAGGAATGTGCCCATCACGCGGGTTGCCTCGGCGATCGTATGACCGGGCCTGTCGATCTTGACTTCGTAGTCGCGAAAGTCCGGCATCCGCAGCGGATGTCGTAATTCACCGCCGTTCGCATGCGGGTTGGCGCTCATGCGACGCTCACCGACCGGATGCAGGTCGGCGATCTCAGGCACTGGACGGCCGTCGGAATCAAACAACTCCTCCGGCTTGTACGACATCATCCACTTCTGAAGTTCCTTCCGATGTGACGGGTTCTGCCGGGGGTCGGAGAACGGCACCTGATGGCTCCGCCAGTAGCCCTCGACACGTTTGCCGTCGATCTCCTTGGGACCAGTCCAACCCTTGGGGGAGCGGAAAATGATCATTGGCCAGGTCGGTCGGCCCGAAGCACCGCCCTCGCGATGATCACGTTGTATTTCGGCAATGCGGTCCAGGCAAGTCTCGAGTGTGGTGGCGAACTGTTGGTGCATGGTGGTCGGGTCATCACCCTCAACGACATACGGCTCGTGGCCGTATCCCCGCATCAGATCCAGCAACTCATCGGTGGGAATGCGGGCCAGAATGGTGGGATTCGCAATCTTGTACCCGTTGAGATGCAGGATCGGCAGCACCGCTCCATCACCGACTGGATTCAGGAACTTGTTGGAGTGCCAAGAGGTCGCAAGCGGGCCGGTCTCGGCTTCGCCGTCGCCGATGATGCATGCAACGACCAAGTCTGGGTTGTCAAAGGCTGCACCGTACGCGTGAGAGATCGCGTAGCCGAGTTCTCCGCCTTCATGGACGGACCCGGGAGTCTCCGGAGCGACGTGGCTCGGGATTCCGCCGGGAAACGAGAACTGCGTAAAGAGCCGCTTCATGCCAGGCGCATCGCGGGTGATGTTGGGATAGACCTCCGAGTAAGTGCCCTCCAACCATGCCGCGGACACGAGCGAGGGGCCGCCGTGGCCCGGACCAATGATGTAGATCATGTTGAGATCGCGCTGGCTAATGGCGCGATTGAGGTGCGCGTAAAGGAAGTTGAGGCCCGGCGTTGTGCCCCAGTGTCCGAGCAGCCGTGGTTTGACATGCTCGGCCTCTAGCTGCTCACGCAGTAGCGGATTGTCCATCAAGTAGATCTGGCCGACCGACAAGTAGTTGGCGGCACGCCACCACATGTCCATCCGCCGTAGCTCATCTTCAGACAATGGGCCGGCCGGGCTCGCCTGATTCTCCGCCGACTCTGCAGCCTGATCCTCTGTCGTACCAGGGGTGGTCCTCAGTGTCATACTCTGCTCCGTTCTTCAGCGCCAGCATTCCGGTTTAGTCACCACCAAACGAAGGCCCTTTCGGCCTGCATACACCCGACGTCCGACCATTGCACATCAGAAATAGCTCCGGGCCACGGCGGTCCGCGTGGAACAATGACGCCCATGCGCATAGCGAAGCGCGATCTGGAAAGGAATATCCGTAGCTCATGCCCTCACATAGCAGTGCTGGCAGACCGCGCGTGCTTTCCCTTGCTCAGCCCACCGCGGAGTCGCTGCATCTTGGCAATTTCCTAGGCGCGCTGCGGCAATGGGTGCCGCTGCAAGAAGATCATGAAGCTTTCTACGGAATCGCCGATCTGCACGCGCTGACTGTTACGACCCCTCCGGATCTCCTGCAGGAGCGTATCTTGCGCAGTGCGGCGCAGCTTCTCGCCGCCGGAATCGACCCGGCCAAGGCCACTGTGTTCCGGCAATCCCAGGTACCCGAACACACCCAGCTCAGCTGGGTACTCGGCTGCCTGACCGGCTTCGGCCAGGCCCAGCGGATGACGCAGTTCAAGGACAAGGCCGCCAAGATGGGGCCAGATGCTACGAACGTGGGCCTGTTCACCTACCCCGTGCTGATGGCCGCCGACATCTTGCTGTACCAAACCGATCAGGTCCCGGTGGGGGAGGACCAGCGGCAGCATCTCGAGCTCACCCGGGACCTGGCGGAGCGCTTCAATTCCCGCTACGGACAGACCTTCGTCGTTCCGGAGCCCTACATTCTGCCTTCAGTTGGGAGAATCGCTGATCTTGCTGAGCCAGCTACGAAGATGAGCAAGACGCTGTCCTCACCGACCGGCATCATCGAGTTGCTGGATGATCCCGCGGTCAATATCCGCAAGATCAAATCTGCGGTGACCGACTCCGGCCGCGAGGTCATCTTCGACGAGGTGAACAAACCTGGTGTCTCCAATCTGCTCACGATCCTGTCTGCGCTGACCGGTACGCCGATCGACCAGCTAGTCCGGCGGTTTGAGGGGCGTGGATACGGAGACCTGAAGACTGCGGTAGCTGATGCGGTCACTGAATTCGCGGTGCCCTACCGGAATCGGACGTTGGAGCTCATGGATGAACGCGGTGAGCTGGAAACGATTCTTGCCAAGGGAGCCGATCGTGCCCGAGAGGTGGCCAGTGCCACCCTGGCCGATGTGTACGCCAAGGTCGGAGTGAACTAGACCTCGTACTGCTAGAGCTCTATGGCTGGGCTTAAGACCGTTGAGAGCTCTTCACCGCGCGGAACATACAAGGCGAACTTGGCTAGTCCGCTGGGCACGCCCTCGAAGACGAAGCGGCCGTCATCATCGGCGTAGGTGCTACGTGGCCCATCCGGCAGCAAGACCTCGACGCGGATGCCGGCCCCTGGCGCAGCCCAGCCATCGACGCGTACCGTGCCGTCGCCGGACGGCGTCAAGGTCACCATCGTCGTCAGCGAATCACTGGTGAAGGTAATGGTGCGGACGGCCTCAGTGGTCGCGCTGCGGGCTCCGGCTGACGCCATGTCCAGCTGGCTGAGAGTGGCCACCTCGGTGTTCAACGCATCCAGTGTGATGTGAAATTGGATACGCTCCACCAGCCCATCGGGTACCGGGTCGTATTCGTCATAGTGGGCACGAAGCGTGTCAAGGAGGGCGACATCGCTGGGACCAAGCCCTTCGGCAGCCAGCTGGTCTTCGAACTGGAGTTGGCGATCGTTGTCGGATTCGTTCATCGGTGCTCCCAGGTGGGGTCTTGCGCAAGAGCAATCCGCAACTTGGCCAAGCAGCGCCCCCGAGTGGGCCCAATGCTGCCTTGCGGCATCCCCAGCGCTTTCGCTAATTCTGCATAGTCGGGTCGGTCGGCGAAGGCGATTACTCGGAGCAGCGTCTGGCAACGCTCGGGCAACCGCTCGATGTGCCTCCAGAGGCTGTTGTCGCTTTCGCCACGGAGCACGGTGTCCTCGATGGATTGGCCGTTATCGGCTTCCGATGTGGTCGAGTCCAGATCCTCAGGTCGGAACCGTAGTTGGTCCCTGGCCACTCGCCAGGCCTCACGTTTGGTGCTAACCACCAACCATTGCAAAACAGCCAGCGGTTCAGTGATTGTGTCGGACTTACGGACCAGCGTCAGCCATACCGTTTGCAGCACGTCCTCCGCGGTTGCGGAGTCCAGCCGCGAAGCTCGAGCGGTATGCCACAAGATCGGGGTGAGAACGCGGACCAGCTCGCCCATCTTCGCCTGGTCGCCGTCGCGATATTCCGCGAAGAGCCGGCCCGCTCGAGTGGCGAGGCTGTCTTCAACGGTGCCGCCATTCATGCAGCACCGGCGGAATCCGACGCCATCGTGCAAGACAGTACCCCTTGAACATACGCCGTGCAGGACCTGATCGCCTGGCGCGTCAGTCCAGTCATACCCACAAGAGCGTGATGCATGCGCTCTGATACGTGCCGCCGACCGACTGACTGCCTACGTATTAGCCGATCCGCTCGTCGATGTAGCACCAGCGCCAAGACTCGCCGGGCTCGAAACTGCGCATGACCGGGTGATGAGTCAGTGTGAAATGGCGCTCGGCATGCCGGCCCACAGAGGAGTTGCAGCATCCGACGTTGCCGCAGCTTAGGCAGATTCGCAGATGCACAGTACGCGTACCCTCGCGGACGCAGTCCTCGCAGATACCCGGCCCGTCCGGCGTGATTGCTGCGGGAGCGTGGTCGAGATGACCGCATGGCCCAGCCGGCACGGTCGGCGTAGCTACCGTCTCGTTTTCGAGCCGATCCGATCGCTCGGTGGCGATCGTCAGCATGGATTCCTCGATGTCAAAAGCCCCGAGTACCTCCTCGATGATGTCGTGGTCGACCGTGCCGCTGGAGCGGATCTTCAAGACTTCGTTTCGTTCGATGTCGATGGTCTTCAGCCTCAGGCGGCGATATTCCTCGGCCGGTGTCTCCTCGTCGCCCGGCCGGCCGAGCTTCTCCCACATGGCATTCGGCCTTGCTGCGATCCGATCGCGCAGCAATTGCACGGTCTCGACTGCATCATCTGGGCCGACAATGTCGCCAAGATGGGCAATAGCGGCGTTGCTGGAAGTCTGGAGCACGGTGGCCGCCTGCAAGGCGTCGGAGCGAGCATCTGGGCCTCGCAACCCGAGCGCTCGAACCAGCAAGGGCAGTGTCAGCCCTTGCAGCAGCAGAGTTCCGGCGGTCACAACCATTGCCGCGAAGATCAATGTTTCGCGGAACGGCACCCCCTCCGGAATGAGGAAGGCGGCGGCAAGGGTTACCACACCCCGTAGCCCTGCCCAGCCGATCACCAATGCGTACGACCAGGGGACTGCGGAATCGCCGATGTCTCTATCGCGGCGGAACAGGACCGCACGCGTGCCGAGCACCCATGCCAACCGGATAACGATCACGCCGCCGAGGACTGCTGCACAGAACCCGGCGATTTGGAGGCCAGACAGATCGGAGTGCGAGTTGGCCTCGATGATCCGCCGGGCCTGGAGCCCGATCATCAAAAAGACGGTGTTCTCGAGCAGGAATTCGATCGTTGCCCAGTTCACCCGCTCGCTGAGCCGGGATTGCCCGGACTGGATCACCGGCGACTTGTGACCAAGGATCAAGCCTGCCGTCACGACGGAAATCACGCCAGAGCCGTGGAAGTCACCAATGCTGAGCTCCTCCGCAGGCAAATAGGCAGCAAACGGCACCAAGATCGAGATCGCTGTGTCGAAGACCGGGGTTGTGATGCGGGCCCGGATCGGGATCACGATCAGTGCGACAAGCAAGCCAACCGCAACGCCTCCGACAGCCGCGATCAGAAAGCCGACGGTCGCCTGCGTCGCGGTGACTGTGCCGGCGATGGCAGCGATGGCGACTCGAAGGCAGGTGATAGCGGTCGCATCGTTCACCAACGACTCGCCTTCCAGAATTGTCACCAGACGACGCGGCAGCCCGACCCGCCGGGCGATCGTCGTGGCGGCTATGGCATCGGGAGGCGCCACCACGGCTCCCAGGGCAAACGCCACGGGGAAGCTCACCGGCAAGATCAACCAGGTGATCAGTCCAACGCCCAGAGCGGTCACGACGACCAACAGCACTGAGAGCTGCGCGATTGATCGGCGATTGGCGCGAAAGTCGATCACCGAGGTCCGAATGGCCGCCGCGTACAGCAGCGGCGGCAGGAAGCCGAGCAGCACGACTTCGGACGTCAGCTCAGGAATTGGTATGTAGGGCAGGTAGGAGAGGCCGATGCCGACGAGCATGAGAAGCAGCGGCGCCGAAAACCTGATCCGATTGGCGAGCGCTGTCACGGCAAGCACCGTGGCAACCAGGCCGAGGATGGTGAGAGCGACTGTCACGTAGCTATGTTTCCATCCGGATCAGATGAGCAGTTCCCGCAGTGTGTAAGGATCGGATCGTGGCCGCCTCGGGTGACCCCGACGGGTCGACATTGCTTACCTCGCCGGAGGTGAAAGAGCTGCTTTCGGCTGCTGTGGAGCATGCCGGTGGAAGCCTGGTTTCCTGGCGATTGGATCACGTGGATGCCAATCCTCGGTACTCCACGACCGCTACATATTCGGCGGCCGTCGATTGGCCGACTGGACGTCGCACCGAGCTGCTCGGAGCCAGCGCGCGCGTCGGAGGCCGCAGCGGCAACGACGAGCGCGCCACGATCTTTGGTGACGGCGACCGAGAAGTTGCAGTCTGGCTATACCCAGATGATCCTGATCTGCCGGGCTTGCGACGTGCTGCGGTGCCGAACGTGTTGGCCGTGCTGCTCAATGAGCATCGGGTTTTTGATCATCCTGTGTCCGGCGACGACATTGCCTTAGAAATGATCAGTTACCGGCCGCGGAGGCGTGCGGTACTCAAGGCCGTGATCACAACGAGCAGCGGACCACGAACCTTTTTCGTCAAAGTGTTACGAGAATCGGTGTACGCGCCGACGCTGCAGCGACATGAACTACTCCGCCGTGCTCGATTCCCGGCAGCGGTGGTGGCAGCAGCTACGGCCGACTTCATTCTGGTGCTACCCGAGGTGCCGGGCCGGCCGCTGACCCAAGCGATCTTCGATGAGGCCATGCCCTGCGCCGCCGAGAGCTTGATCATGTTGCTCGACTCACTGCCATCCGCGGTAGTTGCGCTGCCTCGCCGACCGCCTTGGACCGGCGCGGTAGCAACGTACGCGGAGATCATCGCAGCTGCGCTGCCGGTGCTGGATCCGCAGCTGAGGTGGCTGGTTGGGCAGGTTTCCAGCGGTCTCGCCGGCCTGCAGCCTGGCCTGGAACCCACCCACGGCGACTTCCACGAGGGCCAGCTGTTCGTCTCGAACGGCTCGATCACCGGCGTCTTGGACATCGACACAATCGGACCCGGCCGGCGAGCTGATGATCTTGCTTGCATGATTGCGCACTTGTCGACCATGCAGCGGATGACGGCGGAACAGGCCGCCGGGCTGTCGCGCTTGATCAATCTTTGGTTACAGGTCTTCGACACTCGGGTCGATCCAGCCGAGCTGCGGCTCCGGGCAGCGGGAGTGATCGTCTCCCTCGCCACCGGCCCCTATCGAGGTCAGGAGCCCAACTGGCAAGCCGAGACGGTACGCATGATCGACTCAGCTGTCGCCCTGGCACAGAGCTCGGTCCGGGTCTGACTGCTACAACGATGGCTCGTTTCGCAGCACAGCCGTCGAAACGACTCCTCCGAGGCGGGTGCCAGGGGTCGTCTCCCAGCGCAGTCGGCAAACGCTCCCGGGTTGAGCGATCGTCCCCTATGCAACTATTCCCAGGTGAGTGCACAGACGGAGTCGGGAACTCCCTTTAACACGGTGTACGGGCCGCAGGATCTCGGCGGTTTTGATCCTGATCATGAGCTTGGCGAGCCGGGCCACTACCCCTACACGCGGGGGATTTACCCATCGATGTACACAACTAGGCCCTGGACCATGCGCCAGTACGCCGGCTTCGGCACAGCAGCCGAGTCCAATGCCCGCTACCGAGAGCTCATCTCACACGGAACCGCCGGCTTGTCCGTTGCCTTTGATCTGCCCACCCAGATGGGCTATGACTCCGATGCACCAATCGCCACTGGTGAGGTAGGCAAGGTCGGCGTTGCGATTGACTCGATCGAGGACATGCGTGCGCTCTTCGCCGGCATTCCCCTCGACAAGGTTTCGACGTCAATGACCATCAATGCCCCAGCGGCCGTGCTGTTGTTGCTGTATCAATTGGTTGCCGAGGAGCAGGGCATTTCTCCCGCAGCCCTCTCGGGAACGATCCAAAACGACGTTCTCAAGGAATACATCGCGCGCGGCACATACATCTTTCCGCCCGGCCCCTCACTCCGGCTGGTCAGCAACACCTTTGCCTACTGTCATGATCAACTGCCGCGCTGGAACACGATCTCTATCTCCGGGTATCACATGGCCGAAGCCGGCGCGACGCCGGCACAAGAGATCGCGTTCACGCTGAGCAATGGAATCGCCTATGTCGAGGCGGCGTTGGCGGCTGGTCTCGCCGTGGATGACTTCGCGCCGCGGCTGTCATTCTTCTTCGTATCGCGCAGCACCTTGTTGGAAGAGGTGGCGAAGTTCCGAGCGGCGCGCCGGATCTGGGCGCAGCTGATGCGCGATCAGTTTGATGCCCGCGAGGAGCGATCAATGATGCTCCGTTTCCACACCCAAACCGCCGGGGTGCAGCTAACGGCTCAGCAGCCAGAGGTCAATTTGGTCCGAGTCGCGGTGCAAGCGCTGGCAGCGGTGCTCGGAGGCACCCAATCGCTGCACACCAACTCCTACGACGAGGCAATCGCACTGCCGACGCCGAAAGCTGCCCGGCTTGCGTTGCGCACCCAGCAGGTACTGGCGTATGAGACGGACCTGAGCAAGACGGTGGATCCCTTTGCCGGCTCTTACGCCGTCGAGTCACTGACCAATGACATCGAGGCGGAGAGCCGCCGCATGATGGAAGCGGTCGCCGATCGGGGCGGGGCAGTCAAGGCGATTGAGCAGGGCTATCAGAAGGCTGAGATCGAGCGCTCGGCGTACCAGGTGGCACGGCAAATCGATGCAGGGGAACGGGTAGTCGTCGGGGTGAACCGTTACCAGCTCGACGAGGAAGAGCCGTACCAACCTCTACAAGTGGATCCAGCCATCGAAGCGAGGCAAGCTGCGAGGCTCGCGGCGTTGCGTGCGGGCCGAGACCAGGCCGCCGTGACTGCCGCGCTCGATGAGATCAGGGCGGTGGCTGGTGGGACCGGCAACGTGCTCTTTGCGATGAAGGAGGCCTTGAGGCTGCGAGCCACCATTGGCGAGGTTTGTGACGCATTTCGTGATGTTTGGGGGGTATATCGACCAAACACGTGACTCTCTTGTTACGACTCGAAACGCTTCGGGCCTTCATATGCTCCCCATGAAAGACTGAGCCAAATGCCTGTACCGGATTCAGACGCAGCACGACGTGCCGAGATCACTCGGCTAGCCGCCGCTCTGAACGAGCGACTGATCGCCATCCGACGCGACATTCATGCCCATCCAGAGATCGGCCACCACGAGCATCGCACCACGGCGCTCATTGTCGACAATCTTGAGCGGGTTGGGCTGGTCGCCAAGGTGCTGCCAATCGGAACCGGCGCCTACTGCGACATACTGCCTGGCGGCTTCGACGATTCCACCGGTCTTGTTGGACTCCGCGCCGATATCGATGCCCTGCCCATTTCTGACGGCAAGAGCGTTGACTATGCCTCCAAGAACCCGGGCGTATGTCACGCCTGCGGACACGACGTGCACACCGCGATCTTGCTCGGTGTCGGGGTCGTTCTGTCGCGGCTTCGTGATCTTGATCTGTTGACCCGCGGTGTCCGGCTCATCTTTCAGCCTGCGGAGGAGAGCAGCCCCGGCGGGGCCCTCGATGCGATCGAGGGCGGCGTACTGCACGACCTGACTGAGATTTACGCGCTGCACTGCGATCCAAGGACCGACGTCGGCCAGATCGCGCTCAAAGTCGGACCCATTACATCAGCGGTTGACCAGGTCAACATCGTCCTCAATGGCACCGGCGGGCACACCTCCCGGCCACAGCTGACTCAGGACGTCATCGGAGCGCTCGGCGCGTTGGCGACAATGACTCAGCTGCTGCTGGCACGCCGCATTGATCCCCGCAGTGGAGTCTCGCTGATGTGGGGCTCGATGCACGCCGGTTCAGTCGCCAACGCCATTCCCCGGACTGGCGAGATCGTCGGGACGCTTCGGGCGCTCGATGCCGCCGGGTGGCAGCTCGCCAAGCAACTGATTCCTCAGCTGGCCGCGGAGATCGTCCGGCC
>DATCXA010000207.1:0-4773 GCA_036566085.1 Propionibacteriaceae bacterium | reverse complement strand
TCCCGGTCCGGAGACCAAAGTTAGACCGACTCGTTGGGTCGCGCGGCCCAGCTCTGGGCCTAGATCCGACTCTTCATCGGCCCGGGCAGCCAGTCCGTCGACTTCTTTGCGCAGACTGGTCGCCTGTCGAGCCAGTTCGGTGTTACGGCGCGATTGAGACTGGATGAGGCTGACGAGATCGGTGTTCCGCGCTGGTCGCAGGTCGGTGCCCTGGGCGTGTACTGCGCTGATCGTGATCATCAAGCCCGCCACCGCGCAGATCGCCGCGCTTAGCGTACGAGCAAGTGGGCCCCGATTTTCGTCGCGCCGTCGCTGCGCGGCACGGGCTCGGCGCAGTACGGAGACAACGGCGCGCCAGGCATCGGCGGGCGTGCGGCCGGACAAGTTTGCGGTCCTTTTAGTCGAGCGGAATTCGACGCCCGTGTCGCGACATAAGGTCGCGCCCCGAGTCTTTGACTACGCTACCTACTTCAAGAGCAAGGAGAACCTGGTGCCCGAGTCGAGAACGCGTAAGACCGCCGTCGAAAAGCAAAAGCTGAAAGCGCAGCGGGAGTCCAAGCCGAAAAAAATCAAGCCTCCGGCAAGTCGGCGCTGGGTGCCTCCTACCTTCATCGCAGTAGGACTGCTCGGAGTGGCCTGGCTGATCACCTACTACATCGCTGGGACCCAGATTCCGCTCATGGACATGCTCGGCAACTGGAACATCCTCATTGGCATGGGTGGCATGGCCGCGGCCTTTGTCATTGCAACGCTCTGGCGGTAGGCATTACAGACCCTCGACCGCGCGTAGGCACCGTATCGTGCGTGGTCGGCTCCTCACGTCAGACGCCGGCGGCCGGCGAAGGAGGAGCTGTATTGTGTGGCGCTCGATCGGGGTCATTACTGATCTCCGAAACGTGAAGATCAGTCCAGCCGTCGAGCATCTGCAGGCCTCGCGCCGTAATTTGGGGAGGTCCGAGCCCGAAGGCGCCAAGTCGAACCAGACCATGGAGAACCAACAGCGTCACCGACCAGCTGACCTGCCGGGGCCCTAACATCCATGGTGCGAGATCGCCGTACAGCAGATCGCGGTTCACCAGTCCATCTCGAATGGCGCCGAGCACCTCGCGCTCACGAGCCTGGATCAGCCAAGGAGGCTCTCGGACCAGCCTGAACCGCGGATGCATAGCTGCATACGAGCGAAGCTATGTGAAGAGCGCGTGAACGCATCGTGAAGGGGTCAGCACCGATAGATGCACATTTTAAGACGTCCTCGGATGTGAAACGTCGGTTCCGGCCGGCTTCACGAGTGGGCCTCCGCGTTCACGCGCGCTGCGATCACATCCATGACCCGGACGAAATCGGCCGACCGGCGATTCCAGTCGTGGTCACGTAGCGCAACTCTGTGCCCATTGGCACCCAGCTGACGCCTCAGCCAAGGTTCTGCCCGGAGCTTCAAGACAGCATCCACTACGGCGTTGGGATCGTCCCACGGCACCAAGAGTCCGACATCTTCGGATTCGATCAGGTCGACAGCCAATGGGAGCGGCGTCGTGATCACCGGTACGCCTAAGGCGCCATACTCCATGATCTTCGTCGGCAGACTGACACGGTAATTGGGGAGATCCTTCAGCAAGCACAACCCAGCCAATGATCCACTAACTCGAGCTAGTGCCTCCTCGCTTCGCACGAAGCCGAGCCAGCACAAATCACCGGCTTCTGCAGCGCTCCGCAACGCCTCCCTAGCCTCCGTGTCGGCGGCCTCACCGATCACTTCAAGCCAGACAGTGCCATTGGTTCGTCGGCGCAATTGCCGGCCGACCTCGATCATGGTCTCGCAGCCGCGTGACATCGTTACCGAGCCCAGGTAGCTGACGCGCTCACCGCCGGCTTGCCCTACCTGCGTCGGGACAGCGACGGAGTTGGCAACCACAGCGTGCGAACGACGGAATCGGCCCTGATAGGCGTGCTCGGCCAACAACAGGTGATGTTGTCGTTCGACTACCCGCTCGGCTCGGCGCCACGCGGCGGCCACGGGACGTCGCAGGGCCTTAGGCATCCACGATTTGACCTGCAGCGCGGCCGCCGGATCCTCGTGAACATCCCAGATCAGGTTCTGCATGCCGAGCCCGGCAGCAGCCACGACCAATTCCGGATCATGAACCAGAACTACGTCGTGATCTTGCGCCAGCGCCCGCATCATCGTACGGGCTGCCTGCCAGGCTCGGAGGCGGCGTCGGCCACTTGACCGGGCGATGTTGATGCATTGCAGACCGCCACGACCAAGATCATCGGAACGGGGCGGCGGCACCTCCAGACCGAAAGCATGGAATGGTGCCACATACGTCACCTTCCACCCCGCGGTGATCAAGGCGTTGATCTGCCGTTGCCGGATTCGGGCGTCCTCGGGGTGATGGACCACCGTCATGATGAGGGCGGACCGGGAGCCAGACGGAAGACCGATATGTCCGGCCCGACCCAATGACAGCGCCGCCATCACAACAACTGGACGTTGTGTCCGGCACGCGCTACGCCCCGAGTGTCAAAGAAGCGCCGTGAGACTGCCGTCATCGCCTCAATGTCATACTCCTGGTGATTCTGCAGAAGCACGGAGATATCTGACTCAGCGAGCGACTCATAGACGTCATCGACGCGCGGGACATCCTTGTTCGAGACGCAGAACTGCTTGACAAGCGGATCGTGAAACCTGACCACGGCACCCCGCTGAAGTAAGGTTTTGGCAAGGGGGCGTGCCGGTGACTCTCGGGTGTCAGCGATGCCGGGCTTGTAGGTCACACCAAGCAGCAGAATCACAGAGCCGCGCAACGGTTTGCCGTCAAGATTGAGCTGATCTTGAATTCGCCGAGCGACGTAGCTCGGCATTGCGGCATTGATCTCTTGAGCCAACTCCACGAATCGGAACGGGTAACCCAAGCGGGCTCGCACCCGATGGGACAGGTAGTTCGGGTCAATCGGTATGCAGTGACCACCCACTCCAGGACCTGGCCGAAATGCCTGAAATCCAAAAGGCTTCGTACTTGCCGCATCGATCACGTCCCACAGGTCGATGTCGAGATCATGGCAGAACCTCGCCATCTCGTTGACCAAGGCGATGTTGATATGGCGATAGGTGTTTTCCAGCAGCTTCGCCGTCTCTGCTTCCCGGGTGCCCTTGGTGCGAACAACGGCGTCAATGAATTGCGAGTAGAACGCCTCAGCCGCATCGGCGCATGTGGATGTGTGGCCACCAATCACCTTGGGGGTGTTCTTGGGGCCGAAGTTCTTGTTGCCGGGATCGATTCGCTCCGGCGAGTACACCAAGGAGAAGTCCTTTCCCGCAATCAGGCCCCCGGCTTCGAGGATGGGCCGAATCTCCTCATCCGTTGTTCCCGGATAAGTGGTGGATTCCAAGATCACGAGCATCCTCGGCTGCAGGTGTTCGGCGACCGAAGTCGCGGCAGCTCGAACGGGCCCAAGATCAGGGGTTCCATCGCCCGATAGCGGCGTAGGAACGCAGACCACGATCGTTCGAGCGCGGCGCAGCTGGCTTGCATCAGTGGTGGCGAAGAAACCGCGGCCAAGCATCTCCACGACATCAGAGTCAATAAGATCGTCGACATGTGATCGGCCGTGGTTCAACCCGTCCACTACTTCTGCATTTAGGTCGAAACCGATCACGCTAAGGCCCGCTGCGCTAGCTTCTCGCGCCAAGGGCAGTCCCACGTAACCCATGCCGATGATGACGGCGTCAACCGAGCGATCCATTGGCCCCCGACCTCCATGTCAAGATCTTGTTGCGGTCGTTTGTTTTTGTTGACGCTGCGAGCGAATCAAACCGTCGCATCAACTTGGCGAGCACGGGAAGCACGCGCGGTGAAGATCAGGTAAACGATCGATGCCAATGATGAGGGCTCAGCCGTACGACCGGAGCAGACCTCGTATCACGTTGTCGAGACCACATGGACCCACGGTCACGGCGGCCGAGATTCCGTAGGTTCGCATCATCGATGTAACTCGAGCACCGATGTATTCCGACCAGTCCGCGGGTTCTCCCGACCAAATCGCGGCCGCTGTGACGAGTTCAACCGCATAGCCGTAAGTACGCACTCGACTGAAGGCCGGTGTGTCGAGCAAGAAGACTGGCCGGAAACCGGCCCCCAGCAGCTGCAACTCAGCCACCTCATCGATCACTGCATCGATGACCTTGCCGCGCACTGCATTCTCAGCGACATCGTCGGCCAGCCCGACGAGGCTGACCAAGACGACCGGCAGTTGTTCAACGCCGATACCCGCCAGCAACCTGCCGGGCGCCACGTCGACCGGTGGCCCCGACCCGTCCGACTGGCCCGGAAAAATGCGATGAGCCAACGCTCGGGCCGCGGCACTCTGCCGAATCCGCGGGACGGCGCGACGCCGCACCCATCTATAGCCCGGCATCCGGCGGGCCAGGCGCGCAGCTGTTTGCAATGAATCCTCAGGCACGAGCCCCCTCTACCTCTGCGAGCTTCCGAAGATGCAGAGCCGCGGCCTCCGCTCCGTTGCCGCGATCGACTAAGGGAACCTTTGCCACCATGTCCTGCCCTCGTTCCAAAAGATCACGCAGGAGCAAAGTGGCGGCCGGAACACTGACACCGCCAAGCATGTGAGCCAGTGCTCGATCGGCGGCAAACCGCGCGCGTCCTTGCTGATCGTCCAACGCTGTGTCCTGGTTTGGAATGAACAGTGTCGGAATACCAAATCGCAGTAGCTCATGGAAGGAGTTGTAGCCGGCGGCACTGACCGCCAGGTCAAACG
>DATCXA010000202.1:0-6250 GCA_036566085.1 Propionibacteriaceae bacterium | reverse complement strand
GCGGCTCCTGCGCCATGATCACGCATCGCTGCGGCGGCGTACACCAGCTGATGGGCCGCTGCGGCCATCACATCAAGATCAGCAATCTGAAAGGCGACGCCCTGCTTGCGGCCAATCGGCACACCAAATGAGGTCCGCTGCTTCGCATACTCCGTTGACAACTCCAGGCACGCCCGGATGCAGCCCAAAGCCAGCGCTGCGATCGCCACTCGCCCGCCGTCCAAGATCGAAAGGAACTGTCGGTAGCCCTGTCCGCGCTCACCTAGAAGATGATCTTCGGGCACTCGGACATCGGTGAAGGTCAGTGGATGTGTGTCGGAGGCATGCCAGCCCAGCTTGGCATAGCTGGGACCTACCTCGAAACCAGATTGTCCGGCGGGAACCATGATCGCCGAGACTTCCGGCTTGCCATCATCACGAGTGCCTGTTCGCGCAGTGATGGTGCACAGCGCAGTGATATCAGTGCCGGAATTGGTAATGAACTGCTTGCTGCCGTTGATTACCCATTCATGATCAACCAATGCGGCGCGGGTTCTGGTTGCGCCGGCGTCGGAGCCGGCTTCTGGTTCAGTCAGCCCGAACGCGGCCAGTGCGCGTCCGGCGACAAGATCCGGGAGCCAGCGCGCCTTCTGCTCCGCTGTGCCGAAGCGGGCGATTGGGTTGATACCGAGCCCTACAGCGGCTTCGAGGGTGATCCCAAGTGACTGGTCAATCTTGCCGATCTCTTCGATGGCAATGCACAGACTGGTGAAGTCCCCTGCCCCGCCGTACTCCTCGGGGCCGCCGAGCCCGAAGAGGCCCAGGTCTCCCATGAGCTTGATCGCTTCGAGCGACGCCTCATGAGCCGCGTTCCAGCGCTCAACATGGGGTGCGAGGTCGCGAGCAGCAAAGTCAGCAACCGCGGCCCGGAAGTCGTTGTGTTCCTCGCCGAGCGAGAACGTACTCGTCATAAGGCTCTTTTCGTCGTCGCTGACTTTGTCAGCATAGTTGACGTTTACGTAAACGTCATGCCTAGACTTCGGTCGAGGAGTGCGTTATGAGTGATCGAACCTGGACCATTGGTGAGCTCGCCGAGGAGTTCGACACGACGCTGCGCACCATCAGGTTTTACGAGGACCGCGGGCTTCTCGCCCCGGAACGGCAGGGCACCACTCGGATCTTCCATGATCGGGATCGGGTCCGGCTACAGCTCATTCTGCGTGGCAAGCGCCTTGGCTTCACTCTCGACGAGATCGCGCATGTGATCAACATGTACGACGAAACACCGGGCGAGCGCGGCCAGCTAGCGTTCCTGATTGCCGACATCGGCAAGCGCCGGGAGGCGCTTCAGGGAAAGCGTCGGGACCTGGACGAGGCGCTGGCGGAACTCGACGATCTTGAACGGCGTTGCCGAGCAGACCTCAAACGCCTCAGCGGATCTCGCTGACGACGAGATGCCGTTACTCCAGGGCGAGGGACGCTGCGGCGTCCTGCTGGCCAGTGACGTCCCAGAGATGGTGGATCACATCGTGCAAGAAGTACTGAAGGAACGTCGCGACCGTGAACTCGGCACCATCTGACCTAATGCCGTGTCGGTTGTACTGCTCAGGTGTCAGTGACTGGATCCTGGCGACAAAACGCTGCGCTGCGGCCTCGAGTTCGTCTGCGACGGCCTCGGGGTCCTGCTCGCTGTAGCGGTCATTGATAGCCGTCTCGTCCTGGTTCCAGTACGCGAAGGTCGGGTTGTCCTCGGTGAGCATCTGAACAAGACGAGCATCGAAAAGCCGGTAGACGTCGCGTACATGGGCACCGTATTCCAGAGGAGACCAAACGTCCGGCTGTGGGCGCGCCGTAACCGCCGGACTTGAACGCAAAATCTGAACCCACTCCTCCGCCGCAACGAATGCCCGTTGAGCGAAGTCTTCGGGCTTGATGTCGCTAGCGGACAGCCCGCATTGATCGCACCGGCGGCCCAGGACCCACGTCCAATCTTTGGTATCCGGTCGAGGCTGCACGGTTTCCGAAGGGGGTTGCACGACATGCAGCCTAGTGCGATTGCGACGGCCATCCGCGGTCTTTGCTCGGCCCTTGCAATGTCCACAAGGCAGGTGCTTCAACTGTGGAGAAGTTGATCACTTCGGTGCATGAGCCAGCCCGTCTTGTGGACAGGTCGGTGGACAAGAAAATTGTTGGATTTTCTTTTCTGGATTCGGTTGCGGGCTACTCCGCAAGGCTGTAGAAATCTCTTACGCACTTCCGCAAGGGAGGGCGCGATTGGGACAGAACCGAGGATTCGTACGGTGAGGCAACTCACCGCAGCCGCCGGTGACGGGTGGCTGGGATCCGTCGGATCGCCCGGTCAGCTGGAGACGTCGCTTTAACTCCGGCTACCTAGTGGGCCCCTGCAACTCATACTTGGAGGGGCCCACGCTAATTTGATTGCTTCGCTAGCTACGCTCGCTCCGGGCGGATCGCGCTTTGTCGTCGCCTACTTCGTCGTCGTTCGCCGACGAAAAGCGTGTCGGCTCACTCCTCCTCAGCACGGCGGCGCGCGATCCGATTTATTCGTACTGCTCCCTTAGCCGCCTGCCATGCCTAAAACTGCGGTGCACGCGATTGCCCACACACAGTCACTTGGCCGCGAGCTGCTACTCGCTCGCTTCGCTCACTTCCATGTCCGGTGGGCGAGTGCCGTCTAGAGTTGGCCGGTGGAGGCGCTTTCGATGGGGAGGATGCGTTGCGAATCAGAAAGGTGCTTGTCGCCAACCGAGGCGAGATCGCCGTTCGCGTGATCCGCGCAGCGGCTGATGCCGGGCTGACCAGCGTCGCAATCTACGCCGACCAGGATTCCGACTCTCTGTTCGTCTCCCTCGCCGATGAGGCGTATGCGCTAGGCGGCACGACTCCCGCGGAGACCTACCTCGACATAGCAAAGATTCTCAATATTGCGGCACGCAGCGAGGCCGATGCGATCCACCCGGGCTACGGTTTCCTTGCTGAAAACGCAGCCTTTGCCGAGGCAGTGCTTGCCGCTGGGGTCATCTGGATCGGCCCACCGCCAGATGCCATCGAGGCTCTAGGCGACAAGGTGCGAGCTCGCCACATCGCGCAGAAGGTCGGCGCTCCCCTCGTTCCCGGTACTTCCGAGCCGGTCGACGATGCCGATGCCGTTATCGCCTTCGCCAAGGAATATGGATTGCCTATTGCGATCAAGGCCGCTTTTGGCGGCGGTGGCCGCGGTCTCAAGGTCGCCCGGGAGCTGAGCGAGATTCCCGAACTCTTCGACTCGGCGACCCGCGAGGCGGTCACAGCGTTCGGCCGCGGTGAATGTTTCGTCGAGCGCTATCTGGACAAGCCAAGACACGTCGAAACTCAGTGCCTTGCCGACACCCACGACAACGTCGTGGTGATCTCGACCCGAGACTGTTCGCTTCAGCGCCGTCATCAAAAGCTGGTTGAGGAAGCTCCCGCTCCGTTTTTGTCCGCTGAACAGGTGGAGCGCCTCTACTCGTCCTCCAAAGCGATCCTGGCCGAAGCCGGCTACGTCGGAGCCGGGACCTGCGAATTCCTCGTCGGACAGGACGGAACCACCTCATTCCTCGAGGTGAATACCCGGCTTCAGGTGGAGCACCCGGTTTCGGAGCAGGTCACCGGACTGGACCTGGTTCGCGAAATGTTCCGAATCGCGGAGGGCGAACCGCTCGGATACGGCGATCCCGTCGTCAGCGGGCACTCCATCGAATTCCGAATCAACGCCGAGGACCCTGGCCGGAACTTCATGCCCGGATCCGGGACGCTGACGACCTGGCGACCACCCTCGGGACCCGGCGTACGAATCGATGAGGGCTATCTCACTGGCATGACCGTGCCGGGCAGCTTCGACTCCCTAGTCGCCAAGATCATCATTACGGGCGCTACGCGCCAGCAGGCAATCGAGCGCTCGCGCCGCGCCTTGAAAGAGCTAGTGATCGAGGGCATGCCAACCGTCGTTCCTTTCCATCGCGCCGTTTTGGAGGACCCGGCCTTCTTCGCTGAAGATGGACGCTTCGGCGTACATACACGTTGGATTGAGACGGAGTTCAGCGGCGAACTCCCGCCCTACGAGGGCGAACCCGGTGAAACTCCTGAGCCACAGAAGCGCTCCAAGGTTGTGGTCGAAGTCAATGGCAAGCGGCTGGAGGTTATGATCCCAGCCGGCCTTGGCACCGCCAATGGATCCAGCACCAGGTTCAAAAAGCCGACCAGGCGCCAGGGCAGTGCGGCCACCAAGACCTTGTCAGGCAACGCGTTGACCTCACCTATGCAGGGCACGATCGTCAAGGTTGCAGTCGCGGAGGGTGACTACGTACAGACCGGTGATCTTGTCGTGGTCCTTGAGGCGATGAAGATGGAGCAGCCATTGACCGCCCACCGCAGCGGCACGGTGATGAACCTCAAGGCCCAGGTTGGCGCGACCGTTACCAGCGGGTCCACGCTGTGCGAGATCGTGGATTGATCGATATCCGTGAGCTGACACAACCGGTTGTGAGGCCGAGCCGAAGAGTTAGCTCTGCGGTCTAAAAGGTCATTAAGAAGACATTCTCACAAGGGGAAACCACAGCAGACGCGGGCACACTGTGACCCATGGAACTCCTTGTTCTACTGGTTGTCGTGGCACTCATCGTCGGCGGTGTAGCCCTCTACCGCCGGCATGCCGTCCAGCAGCGGCAGGCGGCGGAGCAGGCAGCACTGGAGACTCAGCTCTCCACGTCGAAGCGCGCAGCTGACGAGGATGTCACGAAGTTTGGCGAGGAACTGCAACGGCTCGATTCCGATGTTGCCGGACATGCGCTCGACGAGGCGATGCAGCAGGACTACCAGCGCGCCCTAGACGCGTATGACGACGCGAAGATGTCCCTGGACTCAGTCACCAAGCCCGAGGAAATCCGGCACGTCACCGAGATCTTGGAGGACGGGCGCTACGCCGTCGCATGCGTCAAGGCGCGGATCGCCGGTCAGCCACTACCTGCCAAGCGTCCGCCTTGCTTCTTCAACCCAGCGCATGGCCCGTCGTCACGAGACGTTACCTGGGCACCCCCGGGCGGTGTGCCGCGATCTGTACCCGCCTGCCCGGCTGACGCAGAACGCGTGCTGGCCGGAGCCGATCCCTACATCCGCACTGTGCAGGTCGGCCCGCAGCGTGTGCCCTACTGGGAGGGCGGACCGGCGTACGCGCCGTGGGCGCAGGGCTACTACAGCCGTTGGGCTGGTAGCGACATGCTCTCTGGCATGCTGATCGGCGGGTTGCTGTTCGGTGGCATGGGCAACATGTTCACCGGGGTTGGCGAGGGCGTAGGTGATCTCATGGGCGGGATCGGCGACGGCGCCAGCGATATTGGAAGCGGCGTTGGTGACATGTTTGGAGACGTGTTCGAGTAAGCCACTGCGGGCTGAGCTTGTCGAAAGGCTCAGGGCGCATCGCAGAAGGCGCTAGCTGAGCAATGTCGTCCGAAGCTCACTCAACGATTCCGAGCACCCATGATCGATCTTCAGCGTCGCGAGATCATCACCACGGGTCGGACCCCGGTTGATGATCACGATCGGTTGCTGATCCTTCGCTTGATGCCGCACGAAACGCAGTCCCGACATCACGGTCAAGGAAGATCCCAGGACTACCAGGACATCTGCGGCTTCCACGAGCGCGTACGCCGCATCGACTCGAGCCTTGGGCACCGCTTCCCCAAAGAACACGACATCGGGTTTCAGTCGGCCGCCACACTCCACACAACCAGCCAGCCGGAACTGCCGCCAGTCCTGCGCCACCGCATCGCCATCAGGACGCAGTTCGGCATGCTCTAGGCGTTGCGGTTGATCAACTTGCGGATTCGCATCTGCCAAGCGGCGTTGCAGCTCACTGCGCGCCGAGCGATCGCCGCACTCTAGGCAGACCACAGTCGCAATATCACCGTGCAAGTTGATCACGCGCCTGCTGCCAGCCGCGGAGTGCAGGCCGTCGACATTCTGAGTGATCACTCCGGAGAGTCCGGCTGCTTCCAGATCGGCTAGCGCACGATGCCCAGTGTTTGGTTGTGCCACACCGATACGACGCCAACCGAGGTAGGAACGTGCCCAATACCGCCGCTGCGCGTCTGCGGATCCGACGAACTCGCTGTATTGCATCGGCGTAGCACGGACCGAAGTCGGCCCGCGATAATCGGGAATCCCGGAGTCGGTCGACATTCCGGCACCAGTGAGCGCGACCCACGTGCGGCCACTCAGCAGTTCTGCGGCC
>DATCXA010000201.1:0-4942 GCA_036566085.1 Propionibacteriaceae bacterium | reverse complement strand
CACGAGTCGTTCCGAACAAAGCCGCCGTTGCCAGCAAGATCCGAGCGGTCAAGGTGAAGGGTGTGACCGGCTCCTACTCCGGCTCGGTCGTCGATGTGAGTACCGGGAAGGTGCTCTACGCCCACAACGCAACGCGGGGGTATATCCCGGCCTCGACAATGAAACTGCTCACCTCCACGGCGGCCCTGTCGATCTTGGGACCTGATCACACCTTCAAGACCTCGGTAGTCAGTCCGAAACGAGGTCAGATCATTCTGGTCGGCGGCGGCGATCCCTACCTTGCCAGGCAGGGCCGTTCGGACTATCCCAAGCGAGCCACCATTACCGGACTGGCCCGGGCGGCCGCGCGCGAACTGAAGCAGGACCAGATCTCCAGAGTCAGTCTTGGCTATGACGCCTCGCTGTTCAAAGGCCCGGCGTGGAATTCGCGTTGGCCTGGATTCTACGCTGACCAGGTCTCGCGAACCTCGGCTCTGTGGGTGGATGAGGGCCATGTTGGCTACGGCGGGGTGCGCTACAAGGACCCAGCGAAGGAAGCTGCCACGGTCTTTGCGGCCGCATTGTCCAAGCAAGGGATTAAAGTCACCGGCACACACTCGGCGCGCGCGCCGAAGGCAGCCCCGGTCGTTGCCCGAGTCTCCTCAATGTCTTTGGAGCGGATCGTTGAGCATCTGCTGATGGTGAGCGACAACGACGCAGCGGAGGTGATCTTCCGCCAAGCAGCCATCGGCGCTGGGAGACCCGGATCGATTGCCGAGGCGACAGAGGTCGTACGGGCCGAGCTCACCAAGCTCGGCATCTGGGATGCCGGCATGACGATCAGTGACGGGAGCGGGCTGGCCCGGCAGACCAAAGTGCCTGCCGACTCCATGGTCAAAATGCTGCGGGTGGCTGCTGGCCGGCAGCATCCCGAGCTCCGTCCAGTGATCACCGGACTGCCGGTGGCGGGAGTCGAGGGCAGCCTGAAGCGCCAGTACTCCGACGACCAGAGCCTGGCGGGACGAGGGGTGGTACGCGGCAAGACCGGAACGCTGAACAAAGTCCGGGCTCGCGTGGGCGTATTGCGTGCCACGGACGGGTCGGTCCTGGCGTACGCGTTCTTGATCAACAAGCCGAAGAACGAGTACAACGCCATAGTCTGGCTGGATCGTGTGACTACCGCGCTGAGCACCTGCGGCTGCCGCTAAGTGTCGTTCTTAATGCCGCTAGTCGTCGTTATTAATAGTGTTTGCAACCGCCCGCATGCTGGAATAGATGGCATGCGTGGCCGGCACGTCAGTTCTTATAAGCCACAGAACGCACAACTGACCGCATTTGGACGACGAGGCGGCTCAAGCCGGCCACAAAGTCGATTGCCAGCTTCAGTCCAGGATTGGTGGAACTGTGCGACGCTAGCCCCTCCTGCGGGGATGCCGCAGGGAACCGTTGAGTCGTTGAGTGCTGAGAAAGGGATTCGGCTTTCTTGACAAAACCGATCATGTCCGCGCGGATCGTGGCCAGCGCATGCGCTGTGCTGCTCGTTGCCTTGGCAAGCTGTGACGCCCGCCAGAAGTCGGAGGGTCAGAGCAATCAGCCTCCCTCAAACGCTGTGTGCTTGGATGCTCAGCGAGCCGAGTTTCCAGGGCTCGCTCACGGCTGGCGCAAGATGGCGCTCACGCTGACCGCTGGGAACAACAATGCCGCTCCCGAGATCCAGCAGCTTTGGACCAGCGCCTTTGACAAGGCACGCACTACTGTGGCCAAAGCAGGCTGTCCTGACCCTCCGCAGGAGTTCGAGCCGCTCACCGCGTTCACAACAGACCTCGACAAAAATCCATCGCAGCTAAACGTTGATCAAGCCCGCCGCTTAGGTGGGCTCCTCAGCGACCTCCGGAGAACCCTGCAGGTGTCCCCGGTTGACTTTGACGAGGGCCTGCTCGAGTTGCCCATGACATGCGAAGAGATCGGCTCCCAGGTAAGCGCAACCTATGCGGCGCGAAGCGTTGCAACTCGTAAGGGTCGTGACATTTGGGCTGTCCTATCGGTTCGGAACAAGAGCAGCCGCGGTGTCTACGTGACAGTCGATGGGCAGTTAGCGACCAGCCAGCCCCTGAAGGGCAGCCCGAGACAGGTCTATTGGCAGCCGCCGTCACCAGTGGGGTACGCGGCTGCCTTCAAAACTAGTCGTCATGCCTTACTGCGGCCCGATGGCGAGCGTCTGCATGTCACCTCCAACGGCAAGGTGGCCTCACTGACCGCCACCGTGTCGGTCGGCTTCTCCGCTGAGCAGATCAACTGTTCAATCCGCGCCAGTTCAGCAAGTGAGCGAACGGTCACGGTGGCAGCGGCAGGCGACATCGCGTGTGATCCCCAAAGCGGCAACTACAACAACGGACGCGGCGTATACGGATTTTGCCAGCAGAAGGCGACCGCCAATTTGGTTAAGAAAATCAAACCCGATGCGGTCTTCGCGCTCGGAGACTTGCAATACCAAGCCGGCTCACTGGCCAATTTTGAACACTCCTATGGCCCCAGCTGGGGACGGTTCAAGAACATTACCTACCCCATACCGGGCGACCATGAATACGGCAGTCCTGGAGCGGAGGGTTACTTTTCATACTTCGGATCTCGGGCTTCCCCGCAGGATCCTGACTGTACGGCCGAGTGCCGCGCCTATTACAGCTTCGACCTAGGCGCCTGGCACGTGGCCGCCCTAAATGTCATCTGTAAGCAGCTGCCAGACGGCGATGGTTGTGGCCGCCGATCGGCACAGAACCGGTGGTTGAAGCGCGATCTGAAGGCCGCCAACAAGACCACCGCGTGCACGGTCGTGCTGATGCACGAGCCCCGCTGGAGCAACAGCCACTGGCAGTCTCCTGAATTGAATGAGTTCGTCAAGACCATGTATCGCAATGGCGTCGACCTCATACTCAGCGGAGATTCGCACAGTTACGAACGCTTTGCTCCACAGAATCCGGCAAGCAAGCTCGACCCCACCCAGGGCATCACGCAAATAGTGGTGGGAACCGGCGGAGCACACTTCACCGGCTTGAACACGCCCAGAGCCAATAGTGAGATTTCCAAGAAACACGTATTCGGCGTCCTCGACTTGACGCTTAAGGATGGCGGTTTTAAGTGGAACTTCCGAGCTGACTCCTCAACGCCATTCAAGGACTCCGGCAGTCGAAAATGCCACTGAGATGGAAGCTTGCGATAGCTCACTGGAATCGTTTGGAGGCGCATGGTCTGGCTTGCAGGGGAAGCGGACGCTCTGGCCGAGTCGGCACACTCGTGCGGCGGCTCGCAGGTCTCTGGGTGCCGGCTTCCTTCACTTGTCCAATCTGGAGACGCCTAACGAGTTCATTGAGGGTGATTCGGCACGCGGGAGCCGTCTGAAGACGGCAAATGAGGGGACGGAGGGGCCGATAGATCCCGATCTAGAAGCGTTCTAACCACCAAGATCACGCGGCTACAGATTGCAACCAGCTTGACCTTGACATTGTGGCCTCATACGGAGAAGCACGCCCCGCCCGGCTGCCGCTAACCGAGCCGTCGCGGAGCCCGCACATAGACTCGCTCGCGTGACAACCTCCATGGTCGACTGGACCGTTGCCCTCAATACCGCTACCAAGCTCGTCAGGCCCGGCCCGGACATCTCTCGCGAAGGTGCAGGTGCCGTCGTTGCGGAGCTGCGCGACTCTGCATCCCGAGCAGAGGCGTACGTCCGTGAGGTCACTGGGATGGAAGCCGACAGCGGTACCGCACCAGTGCTCGTGGTCGATCGGCCGCGCTGGATCCAGGCCAATCTCGATGGCTTCCGCCAGATCCTGCTGCCGCTCAACGCCAAGGTGATCGAGCGTCTGAAGCAGTCAAGCCCGACCATGGCCAACCTGGGGCCGCGCATTACTGGGATGGAAGTGGGCGCCCTGCTGAGCTACCTGTCCTCCAAGGTCCTCGGTCAGTTCGACCCCTTCTTTCCCGGCACCGATCCACATGCACCGGGCGGACGGCTGCTGCTGGTCGCCCCGAACATCGTCTCAGTGGAACGCGAGCTCAACGTCGATCCAGCCGACTTCCGTCTTTGGGTCTGCCTGCATGAGGAAACTCACCGTGTGCAGTTCGCCGCGGTTCCGTGGCTGCGCGGCTATCTCAACGACCAGATCGCCAGGATTGTCGACTCAGCGGAGCTCGACCCGGCCGTTGTGGCGCAGATGCTGCGGGACGCGCTCAAGCGGGTCATCGACGCTGTCAGCCACAACCAGGAGGTGTCGATCATCGACCTGGTCCAGACACCGGCACAGCGAGAGACGGTCGAGCGGGTAACCGCGGTCATGTCGCTGCTGGAGGGTCATGCCGATGTCGTGATGGACAGCGTAGGCCCCGAGGTGATTCCCACCGTAGAGACGATCCGGGCCAAGTTCACCGTACGCCGGCAGGGTCAGGGCTTTGACAAAATCATCCGCAAGCTGCTCGGGCTGGATGCCAAGATGCGCCAGTATCGCGACGGCGCCGCGTTCTGCCGCGCGGTGCTGAAGGAGACCGGCATGGCTGGCCTGAACAGGGTTTGGACGTCGCCGGAGACGCTGCCGACCGCGGCCGAGATCGCCGATCCCAAGCTTTGGCTAGCGCGCGTGCAACCCGAGCTGCCTGCTGGCTAGCTCGAGATCTAGCCGTGGGTCGTCGTGAGCTCGGCCCGGCCACCCTGGCCGCCGTTCAGGCCGTCGATGCAGCGCTGAATCAGCAGGACGTCCAGCTTGTCACTGCCTGCTCTGGTGGCGCGGATTCGCTAGCGCTGGCCTTTGCGGCTCGCTACGTCGCAAGTCGTCTGGATCTGAAATATTCGGCTGTGATCATCGACCACGGATTACAGCAGGGCTCGGCCGACATTGCCGCTCGGGTACGCGATCAGCTAGATCGGCTCGGCTACCACGACGTGACCATTACGGCGGTTCAGGTAGATCGA
>DATCXA010000177.1:0-5114 GCA_036566085.1 Propionibacteriaceae bacterium | reverse complement strand
CCGGCTCTCCTTGGCGGTGTCCTCAGCTACGACCGCGGTCCCGGACTCCTGGCCGATGTCGGTCAGACTCTCGACAAGCGCTCAATGTGCGCGCAAGCTCCCGGATTGCCAGAGCGCGGCGGGTCAATGCGTGAGCCAAAGCTTCGCGAGGACAAGCACCGTAGTCATCGCCAGGATCACAACGGTGAGCAATGCCAGTCCCCAACCACGCACCCCATGCAGATAGGCGCCGGGAAGTCCCACAACGACCAACAGCCCGGCCGCCGTGATCACGCCGACACTGGTGGCCCGCTGGTGATCCGCGCCCAGGATCTCCAACACCAGCACAACGACGAGGGGAAGGAACGCCGTGCTGACCATCGGAGCGGCAACCCGTGCGTGGTGGGCGGCGACCTGGGGGAGATGCTTGCCTTCCACGTTGGGGTCGCCGATGGAGTAGGCGAACACGTGGGTGCTGAAGTAGACCAGATTCGTCGCGACCACCAGCAACGCCAACTCCCCAGGCGGTACCCCCGCGCTGCCAGCCAACGTTGATGCGGCGACGATAGATCCGTAGCAGCCTGCGCTGACCCGCTCGGCGCCCTCGCGGCCGAGTCCACGCCGGCTCCATCGATCAAGCCAGGTCATCCATCAGGCCCTCCACGCTGCATGTTGGGGACGAGGCCAGCATCTCAGGCATCCACTGACGAGGACCCGCGCCCATTGAAGACGCGGATCTCCAGACCGGCGAGGCGATCTTCACGACAGCGGTGATTCGCCCGCGGGTCCTCGCTGCTTTCGTCTCGACGTCAGCCGAAGGTCGTCCCCTGAGCGTCTCTGGCTGGAGGCTCTGGCAGTCGCATCATGCTGAGCGAGTTGAACAGCCCGGCGAGCGCGACGAGCTCGACGGCGCCGAAGAGATCGGCGATGACCTGCTGGCGGTTGGCTTGGCGGCGGTTACGGCGCGGAGCACTGTGGCCCCACACGGCAGGCGGTGGACCACGTGCCGCGGCAGGGCGGTGGCGCGTAACACACCACCGTCGGGCGGACCCCTACGACACACGCGCGACGAACCGCCTCACTCGAGGACCGGCCTAGACCTGTTGGGTGATCCGGCAGGATCCGGCCTGGCAAGCACATCCACCGTGCAGGCTACGTCGGGCACACCACCAGCATGCCGATCGAGGACATGCTCGAGACGCCGACTTGGATCGCGCCCACCGGGGACCGTCCCTATCCGTCCAAAAAACGCCAGCTCGAGGGCTCGGGCCGGTGGCGAGGGTCGCTTCCGCGTACGTCACTGCAGTGCGGACAACAGCCGCATCACGTTGTCGACGTATCGCTTGGCACGAGGTCGCCGGGTCCACTCCTCGGCTGTGAGTTCGCGGCAGGCCGCTCGGTACTCATCGGAGATCCGTTGCAGATCGGCGACGAAACTCGGATCGGTCCCCATCAGCGAGATCTCATAGTCCAGACCGAAGGAGCGGTAGTCCATGTTGGACGAGCCGATCACGCCGGCGACGTCGTCGACGGTGAAGAACTTGGCGTGCAGCACCGTGGGCTGGGGGTAGAGGTAGATGCGGACGCCGGCGTTTAGCAGTTCTTCGTAGTAGGACGACTGGGCGTGCTGCACGACGAACTGATCGGCCAACTCGGAGACGAAGAGCTCGACCGCGACGCCACGATACGACGCGGTGGTGATCGCTTCCAGCAGCGATTCGTCCGGGACGAAGTAGGGGCTGGTGAGGGAGAGACGGTGCTGAGATCGATGTACCAGGGCGGTGAAGAGTCGGAGATTGGGGATCGTCAGGTATCCCGGCCCGGACGGAAGCAGTTGCATTGCCTGCTCACCGACACTGTGGTTCTCCGGCGGAATGATCTCCTCCGGTAGGCGCTGACCGGTCTCGGTGTACCAGTCGAGGGCGAACACCGCGTCCAGCGAGGAGACGATCTGGCCGCTCAGCTTGATGTTGAGATCGTGCCACTTTCGACCGATCTTAAGGTTCTTCCTTGCCAGATAACTGGCGTCAATCATGTTCTGGGAGCCCATAAATCCGACCTCACCGTCGACCACGAGCAGCTTGCGGTGGTTTCGCAGGTCGGGTCGCCGCCAGCGGCCCTTGAGGGGATGGATCGGCATCATCTGATACCACTCGATCCCCGCCGTGGTCATCCGCTTGTTCATCTGGCGGAAGCCGGGGTACTTCCGGGACCCGAGGTGGTCGTACAGGAGTCGCACCTTCACTCCGCGGCGAACCGCGTCGACCATAGCGCCGAAGAAGGCCTCGGTGGTGTGGTCCCAGGCCATGATGTAGATCTCGACGTGGACCCAACGCTGGGCCTCGCGGACGGCGGTGGTCATCGCGGCGATCGACGCGTCATAGTCACCGAACAGGCCGTGGCTTGTGCCGGTCATCATCGGCAAGGAAGTGAGACGTTGGTTCAACCGGACCATACTCCCTATCCCGATCGGCAGTTCGGAGTTGGTCGGCGGCAGATCGGCTGTGTGCTCCAGGATCACTTGGTTGGCCTGGGTCTGGACCCGCTCCCGGCGACCCCGCACAAACGGGCTGCCGATGAGGAAGAACAGGAGCAGCCCGAACACCGGCGTGAGGGTGATTAGCAGCAGCCAGGCGAGCGAGGATGACGGTCGACGATTCCGCGGGATCGTGCCGAGCGCGACGATCTTGATCACCAGATCGATCAGCAGGACCATCAGTGGAAGCCACTGGAGGACGATCGTCATTCCCACCACCTCGATCAGTCGGGCACGAGCCGCCAGCCGGTTCGTTGACAGGCCGCAATCTAGTCATCAGCGGACCGAGTTGACGCTCGGTCCTGGTCGGCACACGGGTCGGTGAGGTCCGCAGCCGCGGCACGATCCGGGGTGCGACGCCCGTCGGCGACGACTTTGCGCGATGGCCAACGCGAATGCGAGCCCAGCCAGGGCGGAGCCCTCGGCGAGCGGCAATGTCGAAGATCAGCCTAAGCAGCGGACAGACCCAGACAAATGGGCAAGTGCGTCCTCGGGGGCGCGATCTGAACCATACGCTGGTGCCAGATTTGCCGGTCGCAGCCGCCACCGAGGGGGCTGTAGGTGATGACGCCGAGCTTCTCCGCGCCGGGCAGGGACCCTTCGGGCCGGTATGGCGCCAACAATCGGGTCTCTGACAGGCTGCTGACAACGGCGTTCGAGAAGGTGATGCGATGCTTCGGGTAGCCGTGGGTGCACCAGGTTATGTCCTCGACGGATTCCGTCAAACCCACGCTCAGGCTGAACGCACCCAAGATCTAGTGCTGGCTGCCAGGCCGGGCGCTCGCGTAACCACCTTTGCCGATGTTGGGGCCATCGCGCTCATCTGCGCAGATATTGACGCAGTCCGGAGCTGGGTATGGGGGACGCTTGCTGATCTTGCAGTCGATGACGAATCGCACGCCGGGTTACGCAACACGCTGCAGGTGTTTCTCCGCGCTGGCACCTACACGGCGACTGCCGAGCAGTTGGCGCTGCACGAAAACAGCGTCCAATACCGCATCCGCAAAGCCGAAGAGGCGCTGGGCGGACGCATCGACGATCGCCGCGCCGACCTAGAGCTTGCCCTGCGAGCCTGCCGATACCTCGGGCAGGCGGTACTTCGGCCGGTGGGATCCGGATCCGGTCGGGCGGGCTAGGCACTCGGCTGGAGTTCACGTGAACACTGACCCGATGTGCGAGTGATCACCTTCACTACAGAACGGAGGAGCGATGTCCGATGACCTGGCCGGCGTGCTGTTTCGGCACCGGGAGCGGCTCAAGGAGATCGGGAATGTGCTGTCCCGGTACGGCTTCGCCCGACTCGCCGATCACGCCGCCGAGGCTGGCGAGCCCGGCATTGCCGGGCGGCTTCTGACCCGCGTGGCCGACCCCGGGTTGGCGTCCATGAGTGCCGGTCAGCGGTTGCGAGGAGCGTTGAGCGAGCTTGGTACGACGTGGATCAAACTCGGCCAGATGCTCAGCCTGCGGCCGGACCTTGTCGGCCCGGACGTGGCAGCCGAGCTGGCCCAGCTCCAGGCCGACGTGCCCGCCGACCCGCCTGGCAGCGCGGAGCAGACGATCCAGACCGACCTGGGCCGTGACGTCTCCGAGGCGTTCAGCTCGTTCGAGACTGCGCCGATGGCGTCGGCATCAGTCGCGCAGGCCCATCGCGCGACGCTGCCGGACGGCACCGCGGTGGTGGTGAAGGTGGTCCACTCCGGTGCCCGTGCACGGGTGCTCGACGATTTGGAGCTGATGCGCGCGTTGGCTGGCTATGTGGAGAGCCACGACGAAACCCTGGCCGCGTACTCTCCAAGCGTCGTGGTGGATGAGTTCGACACGATGATGCGGGCGGCGGTCGATCTGCGGCAGGAGCTTGCCAATCTGCAGCAGTTCACCGCTAACTTCGCCGACGAGCCAGACATCGTCATTCCGACGCCGTACGCGGACTTGTGCGGGCCAGACATGCTGACCATGTCGCTGGTCACCGGGCAGAAGGTCACAGGACGAGACAGCGTGACCGCTACGGGCTGGGACGTCGACGAGTTGGTGCGGCGCGTCTCCAACGTCTACCTGGAGATGGTGTTCCGGGACGGTATCTACCACGCCGATCCGCATCCGGGGAACTTCTTGCTCCCCGACGGCCAGCACTTGGCCATCCTTGACTTCGGCGATGTTGGCCGCCTTACCGGGCCGCGCAAGGCCCAACTCGAGGCCCTGCTGCTCGCCGTTGGCTCCCGAGATGTCGAGGAGCTGACCGACATCGTCATCGAGCTCACCCACGCTCCGGCCGACCTCGACGTCGACAAGCTGAACAGCCAGATCGGCACCTGGCTCAACCGGTACCTCGGCGGCAGCATCGCCAATCTCGACATGGTCGGCGCGACCAATGCCGGCATGCAGATATTGCACAGCAACCAGTTGACGTTCCCCGGCGACCTCGCATTGTTGTTCCGAGTCCTGGTTCGGCTGCAGGGTGTGGGGGGCGCTCTCGGGGCGCAGGTTTCCCTCACCGAGCTGCTCCAGCCGTACCTGCAGAAAATGGCCGCCGAACGTCTCGACCCGCGCACGGTCGGCCGGCGGGCCGTCCGCAGCCTGCGCAGCTGGCAACGCATCCTCG
>DATCXA010000169.1:0-7123 GCA_036566085.1 Propionibacteriaceae bacterium | reverse complement strand
CTGGTGGAAGGAGGAACGGGGCGCCCGCATCTTTGTAGATTTCAACCAGATGGCTCGGGACCGAACCATCGCATCCGCCTACTCCATCCGCCCGACACCGACTGCCGTTGTATCGGCGCCCTTGACCTGGGATGAGCTGAGTGACGTCGCGCCGCAAGACTTCACCGTGAGCTCCATGCCCGCCCGATTCTCCGAAGTCGGGGATGCCTGGCGACCCTTCTATGAGCTGGAACCGCGCAGCATTGACACTGCTTTGGACATGTATGCCCGCGATGAGCGGGAGCTGGGCACCGGCAAATACGGCGGCGCCGAAATGCCATATCCGCCGGACTACCCGAAGATGCCCGGCGAACCGTCTCGCGTTCAGCCCAGCCGCGCTCGATCAGACAATCCAGACTTCACTCGATAGGTGGTAAACAGCGCCCCGTCGTCGGCGTACAGGACGTGATGCAGCTGAAACGAGTTGGGCACCGGCAGCGCAGCGCCGCTGGTGGACCGCAGACCTTGGCCGCCGACCACCACCGGCGCGAGGGTCAGCGCCACCTCGTCGACGACACCGGCGGCGAGCAGATCATTGTGCAGTCGGGGTCCGCCCTCGCAGAGCAGCCGCGGCAGCCCAGTGCCCGCCAGTTGATCAACGATCAGCGCCAAGTCGAGTACGGTGCCCTCGGCCTCCAGCACGGTAATGCCCGCCGCTCGCAGTGGTTCAAGATCATCAGGTGACTTGCCGGCCGTAGTAATGATCATGACGGCCCCACCCTCGCCCTCGAGTGGTGTCGCAACCGTCGGATCAAGATCGGCACTCCCGGAGATGATCACCAATGTTGGATATGGCGCCAGACCCTCCTGCTCTCGGATCTGAAGCTGCCAGGGTTCAAGATCAACGGCCCGGTAGCCCTCGAACCGGACCGTGTTGGCGCCAACCAGGATCGCATCCGCCAGTGACCGCTGCAAGGCGAATACGTGCTGATCACTCGGCGTGTTGATGGTCCCCGATCGGCCGTCAGGCCCTTGCACTGAGCCATCAAGCGACATCACGAAATTAGTGCGGAGCCAGCCGCGGCCCTCCGGCGCAGGGAGCCGGTACAGCTCGATCAGCTCAGCTTCGTCGACAGTTCGAGGTGCGCCACCGTTCGGGCCGAAGATCAGCTGCACGGCACCATCGTTGCACGCCGTGTACGCGCATTGTGCTGAATCGTCGATGCGGCACAATCGGCCCATGGCGAAGAAGAGCAACAGTGACGATAAGCCGCAGTTGATCACCGAGCGGCTCGGTGAGCTGCTCAGGTTACCCGTGGGTCCGGTCGACATTGGAGAGCTGGATCCAGCCGCAACACCCGGTTTCGAGGGAGACAAGGATGACGCTGAGGAGATCACTGAGGCTTTGGCGCCGGAGCTCGGCGATCTTCAGGAACGCTTATTCGCGGCCGGCCGGGTGAAGGAGACCATGAACAAAAAGATCTTGATCGTGCTGCAAGGAATGGACACGTCTGGGAAAGGAGGGACCATCCGGCACGCAATCGGCATGGTCGATCCCCAGGGAATCAAGATCAAGGCCTTCAAGGCTCCGACCGAGGAAGAGCGTGCCCACCCGTACCTGTGGCGCATCGAGCGCGAGCTGCCAGCTCCCGGCATGATCGGCATCTTTGACCGGTCACACTACGAAGACGTCCTGGTGGTACGAGTTCATACCCTGGTTGAGGAATCGGTGTGGAGCAAGCGCTACGACGAGATCAACGCCTGGGAGGAGGACCTTGTCGGGCAGGGCACAGTGTTGATCAAGTGTTTCCTCAACATCTCCTCGGCGGAGCAGAAAGAGCGTCTCATGGCGCGGCTCGATGATCCGACCAAGCACTGGAAGTACAACCCCGGCGACGTCGACGAACGCGCCAACTGGCCTGCCTACGTGGAGGCGTATCAGGCTGTGCTGGAGCGGTGCAACACCGAGCATGCGCCGTGGCATGTGGTTCCCGCAGACCGCAAGTGGTATCGAAATTGGGCTGTTGCGCAGTTGCTGACCGAGCAGCTGCGAGCACTCAATCTCGACTGGCCTGCCGCTGACTACGACGTCGAGCGGGAGAAGGCTCGCGTCGCCGCCAGCTAGCATCAGACACCGGGTTCAGAAACTGAACTGGTGTCCCACATCTGTGGGTGGGAGGCTGTCGGCATGCGGAGCTACGGTCAGTACTGCCCGATCGCCCGAGCGTCAGAACTGCTTGCCGAGCGCTGGTCAATCATTGTCCTGCGCAACATCGTCATCCTGGGTTGCCGAACCTTCAACGAGATCGCCGATGGCGCGCCCGGTCTCTCTCGGGGTCTGCTGTCGAAGCGGTTGCGAGAGTTGGAGAGGGCCGGAGTGATCGAAATCCGGCCCAAGGCCGATAGCCCCGGCTCGATCTACGCGCCCACCGAAGCCGGTCTGGAACTGACGCAGGTGATGCAAGCGCTCCAGACATGGGGCTCGAAGTGGGCCGATCTGACTCCCGAGCAAGCACATCCGGGCGTCGTGCTGTGGATGTGGGCGACCTTCTTCCTGGATCGTCAACGGTTGCCGCAGCGCCGAGTCCTGATCCGCTTCGACTATCCCGCGCTGTCGCGAGGCGGCAGCCGCAACTGGCTGCTGATCGAGCGCGGCGACGCCGAGATCTGCGAGAAGTACCCCGGCGGGGATGAAGACTTGATCGTCGTCGTAAACGACCCTGTAGTTTTCGCCCGCTGGCACTTGGGCGAGATTGGCTGGGGCGACGCCCTGCGATCACGGGCGATCGAGCTAAGCGGGTCAGGAAGTCTTGCTCGCGCTCTGCCGACGTGGCATCGGTCTCATGAGCAGGGACCTCAGCCGCTCCATGGCATCGACTCCCGGCGTCGGGATCAAGGTTCAAACGTTGCACTTCTTCTTGGCGAGCACGCACAACACGATTGAGCGAACACGAGATATCGGATGGAGGAAAGTGTGATGGAGATCCCAGGGTTTTTGGGAGACCTTTTGGAAGCGGACGACGAGCGCTTCGAGAGGGCCCGGCAGATCTGGAATGGGGAGATCCAGCGTCGGCCCGCCCTCATCGCCCGCTGTGCCGGGACCGCTGACGTGCTCGCTGCGGTGCGTTTGGCTCGCGAGCGGGACCTGCCGATCGCGATCCGGGGCGGGGCACACGCCGTGGCCGGGCACGCGATGTGTGACGACGGCTTGGTGATCGATCTCTCCGAGATGACCGGCGTACGGGTCGACCCGCTGGCCGGAACGGTCCGGGCCCAAGGTGGTTGCCTGTGGCGACACGTCGACCACGAGAGCCAGGCATTCGGATTGGCGGTGACCGGTGGCATCGTCACTCATACCGGAATCGGCGGGTTGACTCTGGGTGGCGGGATCGGTCATCTGATGCGTCGCTTCGGTCTCACCATCGACAACCTGCTGGCTTGTGATCTGGTCACCGCGGATGGCGAGTTCTTGGTGGCCAGCCAAGATGAGCATCCCGAGCTGTTTTGGGCCCTCCGTGGCGGTGGCGGCAACTTCGGCATCGTCACATCTTTCAAGTACCGGCTGCATCCCGTCGGCCCGACCGTGCTCGCCGGCGTGCTGGCGTGGCCCATGACCGAGGCTGGCGAGGTGTTGCGCTTTTTCCGCGACTTCGTGGCCCACGCATCAGACGAGCTGGGGATTATGGCCAACCTGCGGCTGGCTCCGCCGCTGCCGATCTTCCCCGATGAGCTGCATGGCAGACCGATTGTGGGAGTCGTCGTCTGCTATGTCGGGCCGATCGAGGAGGGCGAGAGGGTTCTGCGCCCCCTGCGCGAGTTCAAAACGCCCATACTCGACGCTGTTGGTCCCAAGCCCTACCTGGCACACCAGGCAATGTTCGACCCGGCCTATCCCCACGGCCGGCACTACTACTGGAAGTCTTGGAGATTGCCGCCACTCAGCGACGCCGCTATAGATGTGATCGTCGAACAGGCCACCGCCATCACCTCACCACTGTCAGCCATTCCGATCTTCACCCTGGGTGGAGCGGTAGCCAGGGTCGAGGACGACGCCACAGCCTTCACCGGCCGCAGCGCTGCGCATGACATCAACATCGTCGCTTCCTGGCTTCCCGACGACCCCGAGCCAGAGCGCCACAAGGCCTGGGCGCGGACGACCTGGAAGGCGATGCGGCCGTATGCCGACGGCGTCTATGTCAACTTCATGTCCGATGAGCCGACGACGCATGTACAGATCGCGTACGGCGACCGCAAATACGCCCAGCTGACCGCCCTCAAAAGCAAGTACGACCCGCTAAATGTCTTCCGCTTCAACCAGAACATCCCGCCCGGCAGCGGAGGCCGATGAGCAGAGACCGTTACGCGCCTACGACCGACAGGTGGCGTACCGGCGCAGGCTCCGCGTCAGCTCCCGCGACCTCGTGCAGATCGACAAGATCCATCGCGGCGATAACGTAACGGATCAGCGCGACCTCAGCTATCTCCGGCTCGCCACCCATAGGAGCAGAAATTGCGACGGCGCCGGACTCTCGAGCGAGCTCGGCCTGTCTGGTGTAGAGCAAGCCGGGCGCGAGGAACCAGCTGCCAACAGCAATGTGTCGTCGACCTTGGCCGCGGAGAGTGCGGATCGCCTCGGCCGTCGAAGGACCGGAGCCAGTTGCAAAGGCTGTGACACAGGGCAGCCGGTGATGGGTCGCCCACTGCCTGGCCCGGCGCGCCACGAGGGCGTTACTCCGGATATCGGTGCTGCCGGCCGCAGCGAACACCAGTCCGTCCAGCTCTGAGACATGCCGCGCCCGTAGCGCGTCACGAAGGCGCCGGTCGATGATCGACAGCAACTGCGCCTCGGGACCGATGGGACGGGATGCGATGACGCGCAGTTCCGGGAAGCTGGCTCGCACCTGAGCAAGCAGCGCCGGTACGTCGGCGTGCACACTGAAGGCATCTGAGAGCAGCAGGGGCACGAAGACGACCTCATTGACTCCCTGCCTCACCAGCTTGGTGACGATTTGCATTCCGCTGGGCGTGCAGTGGTCGAGGAAAGCGCTGTGGATGTCAAGCTCAGGTCGGATCGCCAGCAGACCCTCTCGGATCTGATGGCTGACCTGCGGCACCTGGGGGTCGTGGCTTCCGTGGCCGAGGAGGATCAATGAAGGAGCAGTCATGATGGCCCCTTTCCTTGTTGTTGAGCTGGGTATTGCGGTTCGGACGGTATTGCAGATGCGGAAATTGCGGTAAGCGGTGTTGAGCCGGCGAGCCCGGCTCCGAGGGTCCAGCCGTTGGCGTCGTCGACGATGATGAACGCCCCGGTGACACGATGCTCGCGGTAGGAGTCGATCGGCAGTGGAGCAGCGAGGGCAAGCCGGATCCGGCCGATGTCGTTGAGGACAAGTGTGGCGTTTGGCCGCCAGCAGGGCACGGTTCCCGCCTCGAAGTCGAGATCGAGTACGCCCTCGATGGACTTCACGATGGCCCTGGTGATCGAAGTTCCGTGCTGAACCAGGACGCGGGCGCCCACCGTAAGTTCGCGCTCGGCCAACCAGCACACAGTCGCAGCAAGATCGCGAATCGGTGCCGGCGGCGCGTCCGTAGCCGCCAGGATGTCGCCCCGAGAAACGTCGACCTCGCTGTTCAGGCGGATGACTACCGACTGACCGGCAACCGCCAGCTCGAGCGGACCATCGGGTGTATCGATCGCCTCGATCACCGCATGGGAGCCGCGTGGCAGCACGACGATCTCCTCGCCTGCGCGCACCCGGCCGGATTCGATCTTGCCTGCGTAGCCGCGGTAGTCGCCGTTCACTTCGGGGGCGCTGGCGGCCCAGGGTGCCCGCACCGCCGACTGAGGGCGTACCACGTGTTGCACCGGGAACCGCAGATCGGAGCCGACCGCGAGCCGGGTGTCATCAACGTTCTCCAGATAGCCCAGCACGGTCTGGCCGTCATACCAAGGTGTGCGGTGGGATCGGGTCACCACATTGTCACCCTCGGTGGCTGAGACCGGAATGCAGTGTGTGTCCAGCACGCCGAGGCTGCGCGCCAACAGGGCGAAGTCGGTCGCAATAGCGGTGAAGACGTCCTCGGAGTAGTTCACCAAGTCGATCTTGTTCACTACGAGCACGACATGTGGCACGCGGAGCAGGGAGGCCACTGCCAGATGGCGGCGTGTCTGTTCGACTACGCCCTTGCGGGCGTCGACCAGCAGCACAATCACGTCCGCGGTGGAGGAGCCGGTCACCGTGTTCCGGGTGTACTGCACATGCCCCGGGCAATCGGCGAGGATGAACTTCCGTGCCGGAGTGGCGAAGTAGCGATACGCCACATCGATGGTGATGCCCTGCTCGCGCTCGGCACGTAGACCATCGGTAAGCAGAGCAAGATCAGCTCGATCGAGACCCCTGCGCCTGCTCACCTGCTCGACATGATCAAGAGTGTCAGCCAGCACCGAGTTGGTGTCGAACAGCAGCCGACCGACCAGCGTGGATTTCCCATCGTCCACCGAGCCCGCCGTGGCGAGCCGCAGCAGCGTACGGCCGCCCGTCAGATGGGCAGCGGGGGAGAGGACCGAGGCGCGCTGAGGCATCAGAAGTAGCCCTCGCGCTTTCGATCCTCCATGGCCGCTTCCGACAGCCGGTCATCGGCGCGAGTCGCACCGCGTTCGGTGAGCTGACTCAGTCCCACTTCGGTGATCACATCGTGTGCCGTGCTGGCGGCGGAGAGCACAGCGGCCGTGCAGGACATGTCCCCGACCGTCCGGTAGCGGACCGAGCGCAGCTCGACCACTTCAGCGGGACGCACCGGAGTGACTTCGGTGATCGCGATCCACATTCCGTCCCGAAAGGTCACTGGGCGTTCGTGGGCGTAGTAGATCGTCGGCACGTTGATCTTCTCGGAGGCGATGTAGTCCCAGACGTCCAGTTCCGTCCAGTTGGAGAGCGGGAACACCCGAACGTGCTCGCCAGGCAGGTGGCGCCCGTTGTAGAGCGACCACAGCTCGGGACGCTGGTTGCGGGGATCCCACTGACCGAACTCGTCGCGCATGCTGAAGACCCGCTCCTTCGCGCGGGCCCGCTCTTCGTCGCGGCGGCCACCACCGAAGACGGCATCGTGCCGGCCTGCGGCGATCGCATCCAGCAGCGGCAGC
>DATCXA010000158.1:0-4120 GCA_036566085.1 Propionibacteriaceae bacterium | reverse complement strand
CCCGAGACCAGCGCCTGGCCCTCATCAGCGACGGCCGCAGTGACCTGGATCTGAGCAGATGTCTCATAGTCGAAACTGGAGAACGTGACGCCCTCGGCGTCGGCGCGTACGAGGAGACCCGCCAGAATCGGCACACTCGGGCGTAGCGGCAGGCTGCGCGCGGCCCATTGCACGGCCTCAGCCAAGACGTCACGCTCGAGTCGGATTTTCACGCTACCTCCTCTGTGCCCTTAGGGGCACGGGTGATGATACGACGGATGTGCCCCGAGCTTGTCGAAGGGCAAAGAAAGAACTACTTTGACCCCTTCTCTCCGGGCAGCAACTCCCGGAGATCCTCGGCAGCTGCCATCACTTCATCCTGAAGCGGCCCGCACTTCTCCATACCGTCCGGAATTGGCCCGGTGAACAGCGGCCGAATCTCGAACACAAGGTCGAGCAACGCCTCCCTAGTGATGTCATCCCGCCGCAGCTCATACGCCTGGCCAGCGAGTCGGTTGTACTCGTTGACCCGTTCCCGCCATGCCGGGTCGTTCATGGTGTGATCGGTGCGCATCTCCTTAGCGAGTGCCTCAAGGGCGCGTTCCAGACGGAGCAGCTGTTTCTTACGGGTATCCACATCGAGGGTGACAGGAACCTCCTCCGGTTCCTCACGGCCGAACCACTTCCGCAGGAAGCTCACCGATACCTCCCATTCATTTGGAGCTGCTCGCGCAATGCCGACGCTCGCAGCTCGCTGCGGCTTACTTTTCACAGGGTTCAGTCACGCTGACTTAGACCCTCTTCACCTTATGTATTTCATGGTCGTAGTCGTAGCTGCTGTGGACGCTGTGGACAACGTGTCTTTGGCCAAGTCAGAGCGGATTCGGCGGTGCGTGTACCGATGTGTAGATCAGAAAATCACACGGGGAGGATCTTGGGATGGACTGCGTGGTAATCCCATTTGTCCTCTGATCATCCCCAAGCTGTCAAGGGAGAAGATCACCGTTGTCCACAGTGTTTTCCCCACTTGTGTGCTCAGCACTTTTAGCCCGCTTCCGTGATCAGGACGTGATCAGCTTGCTCACAGCAATGACAAATGATCAGGCCTTCCGGCCCGGGCGATCATCAGTGACTCAGCGGCCAGTGGCCTGCTGCTTGATCCGGTTCGTCAGCTCAGTCACCTGATTGAACACGCTGCGACGCTCGGCCATAAGCGTGCGGATCTTGCGATCAGCGTGCATGACGGTTGTGTGATCACGACCACCGAACTGCTGTCCGATCTTGGGCAGTGACAAGTCAGTGAGCTCACGGCACAGATACATCGCGATCTGACGCGCACTGACCAGAACATGAGTCCGGCTTTGTCCGCAGAGATCATCAACGGTGATATCGAAGTATGACGCGGTCTGAGCCATGATCATCCCGGTGGTGATCTGTGCCTCGCCACCCTCGGGAATGAGATCTTTGAGCACGATCTCTGCCAGTGACAGGTCTACCTGCTGGCGGTTCAAGCTCGCAAAGGCCGTGACCCGGATCAGAGCACCCTCCAGCTCACGGATGTTGGTTTGAATCCGGCTCGCGATGAATTCCAGCACCTCAGGTCCAGCCACCAGGCGCTCCTGGGCGGCCTTCTTCCGCAAGATCGCGATCCGAGTCTCCAGGTCGGGCGGCTGAATGTCGGTGATCAATCCCCAGCCGAACCGGCTGCGCAGCCGCGGTTCCAGGTTTTCCAGGTTCTTCGGCGGCCGATCGGAGGTCATCACGATCTGCTTCTGCGCGTTGTGCAGCGTATTAAAGGTATGGAAGAACTCTTCTTGAGTCTGTTCCTTGCCTTCCAAGAACTGGATGTCGTCGATCAGCAGCACATCCACGTCGCGATACCGGCGCCGAAACTCTGCCCCGCGGTTTTGGCTGATCGCGTTGATGAAGTCGTTGGTCAACTCCTCTGTGGAGACATAGCGCACCCGAACGCGGTCGAAGTAGTTGCGTACGTAGTGGCCGAGAGCATGCAGCAGGTGCGTCTTGCCTAGACCGGAGTCGCCGTAGATGGTCAGCGGGTTGTACGACTTGCCCGGGTTTTCGGCGACGGCGATCGCGGCCGCGTGCGCGAAGCGGTTCGAGCTTCCGATGACGAAGGTTTCGAAGGAGTACTTGGGATTCAGCCGCGAGTCATTGTCGCGCCGCGAGCGAAATCCCTCGAGATCTCCATAGACGTCTCGATCCCGGTACGTAGCCTCCGGTTGGCTTGTGTCTGCCCGCCGCGGCTGAGGCTGCGGCCCAATCTCGCTGCGGAAGTGATGCTCAGCGGGAAAACCTTCGTTACCGAAGGACTGTTCGCCGTAGCCGTTCTCGCGATAGCCCTCGCTGTTGTAGTCATGACGGCTCTGCCCAGGCGTGCTGTCGTACGCCGACTCCTCGCCTCGGGAAGAAAAATCGGCGGAGTCATCGGCCGGTTTCAGGGACTCATCCACGATGACGGCCAGCTGAATGCTGCGGCCGAAGTATCCGGAAAGCAGGCTCTCGATGTCGAGACGAAATCGGTTCTCCAGCTGGTTGCGCGTAAAGATGTTGGGCACTGCCACCATCAACATGTCCTGATGCAGCGCAACCGGCTGCCCTGTTGTGAGCCAGCGACGCAGGCCGGGCGACGAGGAGGCATAGAGATGGTCCCAGGCCAGACTCGTCGATTCGGCGGCGTTCTCAGAAGGTTCGCTCACTGGTGACTCCGCAATCTTCGTGCGTCCGAGCTGTGTCGGTCTTTCGGCCGCCAGGTTTTCGGGCGCCAATCTTTCGGGGTCCGATCGTCCGGGGGCCCGGATACGCGAAGCAAAGATCTGCTGTTGTCTGCACCTTCGCGCTGCCGCGTAGGCACTCGGGGGATTACGACCTCTGGTGCTTCCACATAGATATCCACAGAGTGTGCACAAGTGTGCGTACGGCTGGTTGCCGCCTGTGGCAGCTGTTTGGAAACTGTGAGGCGAACCGCGACGCTAGCAACCGGGGACTCGGTGTGCAAGCGAGTCTGCGATATTCGCCATACCGTGCGGTGTGTCCGCTGGACATCGACGAAGAATTTGCTTTCGGAACCGACGCTCGCAGCTGAGATCACTTCTATCCCCCCAAGTTGGCCGGCCCACCTGCATCAGTTTGACCGGTTTGGCGGCGCCCCGTACCGTTAGAAGGTCGCTTACATAGCGGCCGCTGCCACCTGCTCGCCCCGCCTGCGATGCGTGCCGTGTCAGCACCGTACCCGATTTGTCGAACACTCCGAAGATGTGGGAGTTCTTCCGTGAGCAAGCGCACGTTCCAGCCGAGCAATCGGCGTCGCAGCCGTACCCATGGTTTCCGTCTGCGGATGCGGACCCGCGCCGGCCGCGCCATTATTTCGGCCCGGCGTCGTAAGGGCCGCGCCCGCCTGTCCTCCTGAGGGCTGGTCGATCGACGCGATGTTGCCGCGATCGTTGAGAATGCGGAGCTCCAAGGACTTCCGGCAGACAACCAGACGAGGGGTCCGCGTGAGTCGACCCACGCTGGTAGTCCATGCTGTGCATTTTGATCAGGGGCATTTTGATCAGGACCGTTTGCAGGAGGGGAAGGTCGATGATGGGACCCGCATTGGCCTTGTCGTGAGCGGTGCTGTGGGAAATGCTGTCACTCGCAATCGGGTCAAGCGGCGTTTGCGGCACCTCGCCGCAGCTCATGTGGCCGATGCTCCTGCCGGGATTGGCATCGTGGTACGTGCACTACCTCGGGCAGTGACGGATCCTGCTGAGCTCCCGACAGATTTCAGGTCCGCCTGGCATGAGGCGATGTCACGTCTGACGCGGGCGAGCGTCGGAATGAAGCACGGTGTCCGATGAAATATCTGCTGATTGGTCTACTTAAGCTCTACCGGCTATTGATCAGCCCGCTGTACGGCAACGTGTGCCGGTATTACCCCAGCTGTTCGGCGTACGCGCTGCGCGCTGTCCAGGTACATGGAGCCGCTCGCGGCAGCTGGCTCGCGATGCGACGCCTGCTGCGCTGTCATCCTTGGGCGCGGGGTGGGTACGACCCCGTACCGGGAACCCCTGAATTTGACGAAGAGATGCGGGAGCAAGCGCTAACGGCAGGAACAATGGGTGACGGCGTTGACAACCCG
>DATCXA010000157.1:0-4279 GCA_036566085.1 Propionibacteriaceae bacterium | reverse complement strand
GACGTGGCGTTCGGCGCGGCGGCCGTGGACGTGGATGTTGAGGGCGGTGCGGGCGTCGTTGAGGGCGCTGGAGATGGCGCGGTCTGGAGCTTCGATGAGGCGGTCACGCGGGTCCGTGACTGCGCTCAACCCATGGAGCTTGTGCTGCGTGCGCAGGCCCGGGTGGTGTGCGCGCCAAGGTGGAGGGTGCGGCCCTCGACGTCCATGGTGCCGGCGGCCGGGTAGGTGTCGTAATAGCGGACCTGGGTGATGGTCGTGACTCCGACCTGTCGCATGCCCAGGGCGATGGAGAGGACGCGGGCGGGCTGACGGTAGCCGGTCAACTGCGCGTCGACGGCTGCCGGGGTTTGGGTGTCCCGCTCGGGGCCAGCAGGGCGGGCACGTCGGTCTTGAGGTACAGGTCGTGCTCCCAGGCTCCGGCCTGTATGACGCGGATGTCGGTGATGAGCAGGTCTTCCTCCGGTGCGTCCACCAAGGCCTACTCGACGAGGTTGGCCAGCACCGTCCCGGCTGCTGCGAGCCGCCCGGCAGCCGTGACGGACCCGACATAGCGGAGAGCGGCCTCGGGGTGTGTCGGCGCAAGGATGTCTTCTCAGGACAATGTCGCCCGACTCTGACAAGCTACGGCTGTGGCATTGTGGGGGACCGAACGGGACGCGGCGCTACGCCGAGCGGCCATGGCATGGTTGACAGTTCGCACTAGTGATGGCTTGGAGTCGATTCACTCCGAAGACCTTCGGGACTTTGAGTTTGAGGGAAGCCGGATTCCCCTGATCGACGCCCAGAGAGGCATCAGGAAACCGGCATTCCTGGAAGCCGCACTGTCTATCAGAACCGTGTACCGGCCGGAAGGCGCCACACGCCCGTACGAAGACAGCCAAGGCACGGATGGGCTCATCCGCTACAAGTGGCGTGGTCTGGACGGTCAGCATCCCGAGAACCGGGCGCTCCGAACTGCGTTGCGGAGAGAACTGCCGCTTATTTGGTTCTTTGGCGTAGGCCCCGGGCTCTACCAGCCGATCTTTCCCGTCTTCTTCATCGGTGAAGAGGCGGACAAGCAGCAGTTCATCGTGGCGCTTGAGCAGACGATGGGTCTGGCTTCTCCGGACACTCCCGCCGAAGCACACATTCGTCGCTACATCATCCGCGAGACGAAGTATCGGGTTCATCAGCCGGTCTTCCGAGCCACGGTCATGCGGGCGTACAACACCCAGTGTGCTGTGTGCGCGCTACGGCACGGCCAGCTTCTCGACGCTGCCCACATCGTCGCGGACAGCGACGACCGTGGCATCGCCTCAGTGCGAAATGGGCTCGCCTTGTGCAAGATTCACCACGCGGCATACGACTCACACATCCTGGGAGTTCGCCCGGACCTCGTGGTTCAGATCCGCCAGGATCTTCTCGACGAAATCGATGGACCCATGTTGGAGCACGGCCTCAAGGAACGTCATGACCAGGCACTTATGGTTGTTCCGCGTGCTCGAGCGGAGCGTCCGGACCCGGATCTGCTTGAGCTGAGCTACCAGGGATTCCTAGCGGCCGGGTGAGGCGCTCCGTGTGTCGCTATTTGCTCGGCCTGACGGGACCCCACGCTGCGCCCCGTTGTGCGAATTGGGGATGGAGCTCTCGCCAGATCGACCTTGGTTGAGTCGGTGGCCTCGAACGGGTGATCCCACTCCTCGACCCAGATCTCAACGAGTCCCCACGTGACCTGAGGAGGCTCGGCGACAGTGAGCACCTCTTCGTCAAACAGGAACCGGTCTCCGAGCCCCAGATCGACGGCCTTCACTGACGTGTTCATGGAGCGATCCTGGCGCCCGAATGGCAGCGATCGGAGCTCCGCTACGCGGGCACTGCCTGGTAAGTGACGGGGGAGAGCTGGCAGGACTGGGCGACATCTCCCTTGAGGACGTAGAGTCCGGCGCCGCCCTCGCCGAAGTCGTGAACGCGGTAGAGAGCGAAGCGTTCGTTCTCCACTTTGCTGAAGCGAACCTCACGACGCGAGATCAACATCGGCCAGAACTTGCCTCGCCGTGTGGTCTTGACCTCGATGAACCTTTGCTCGCCCTTGAGGTCGAACGAGAGGATGTCGTATCCGGCCCCGTCACCTTGCGTTTCACTGACGTGCTCAACCCGCTCAGCTAGGTCAGGTCGACCTGCTACAGCCAGTTGCTGACGCTCACGACGCAGGACCGCTAGCTCGCCTGCGTGCCCCAGCCGGTGATTCTCCGCGTCAATGCGGACGAAGTCGACCCGCCTCGGCGAGAACCCTGACGAGGCTTGGGGGCTCCACTCAACGCGTGGCGCCGACCCGACTGACCACACGAAGTCGACGGACGGTTCGTTCACCGCTCCAGAAACTGCCGCGAAAGCGAGGCTTGCCAGTGTTGGCCGAGACTCCAGTTGGTTCAGGACTTCAGTCCGCAAGGCATCCTGTAGGTTGCGAGCCGGCTTGTAACCGTCGATCCACGGATGGCTGATCTCCAGAAGGGCCTGGCTTACGTTCTGCAGCTTGTACTCGACCGCGCCTCTGCTCCGCTGGATCTGTGCTCCCACCCGACGGTTGAACTCTGCCTTGGAGTAGCGTTCGCCGGACAGCTCAAGTTCGAGCATGTCGAGATAGGCGCGAACGAGAACGGCATTCTCCTCGCCCGTCCAATCGGTCCCTGACCCCACGGTGCCACCCTACCGATTGTGGGGGAGCGGTCCATCAAGGGATCGAGAGTCGCTCCGCGAGAAGGCGGTAGGTGGCGTCCCGGGTGGGAGCGCAGATGCCGCCGACATCGATGGGGGTTTTGCCACTGGTGACCTCGACAGCTCGCCCGCCAGTTCCTTGGACAAGGCGATGACCTGCTCGAGGGCGCTGGCGTCTGCCGTCTTTCGTTGAGCCCTGTTGGCGTTCGCGGGGTATGCGTACCGGAGACGGATCGAGAAGCTCTGCGACGCGGTCAGTGTCGACGCATTCCATTCGGGTAGGCCTTGACCCTCGGGAACAATCACGACTGCCGAACCTGCTTGGGCGGAGACCATCGCTTGGCTCGCGGAGTGTTTCACAAGATTGACCGTTACGTCAGTCGGTCCTTGGCGGGATGCCGTATCCCTGGTCCAACGACATTGACCTGCAGCTCGGTTTGGATCGGCCTTGGCCCTCCCGCCGAGGAGGGCCGCGACTCGCGCCTCCACACCACTGCAGGCAGTGGTCGCATCCGTAGCGTGGGCGCCAGGTCGGACGGACTGCTGAACTCTCTCAGCGACGCTGCCGACGACCTTCGGTAGAACCAACGGCGCAGCAGAAAGCACGGCCAGAGCAAAGATCAACTGCCAGAAAGCGCCACGCTGTCGACGACGCCGGGCCGGTTGGCGCCGTGGGCTAGGCACGCGTCGAGGGGGCTGATGCGGAGGAGCCCATGATTCGCTGGCGAGCAGCGCTGGCGTGTCCTCAGGCGCCGCCGGGGGAAAGGCCATGGCGGCCCTTCCAGCCAGTGCGTCAACTTCGACCACGCTGCTCGACGGCGGCTGCCCACTGAGCCACCTTTGCAGCTGTCCTGCTGGAACGATCTCGACTCCGTGCAGCAGGCAGGGCCTAAGGTTGGCGCCAGCAGGCCCCGCGAGGACGATGAGTGGAGTGACCGGCAAGCCAAGAACCCTCTCCATCTCAGCTGCCGCCCGGGCGACCTGCTCCATGCTGCCCCGTTGGGGGCGATGGCTACTGCCGCTGTGCTGCCAGAGCGTTCCGTCATGAAGCGTCAGACGGCCCGACCAGTTCTTGGTGTCGACCAGATAGACGCCCGCTGGTCCCACGAGCACATGATCAAGGTTGGTGGCAGAGCGTCCGGGACGCAGCAGTCGGTCGTGGAGCACCCGCCAATCGCTGGAGAGTGCGTTGAGCAGCGCGCCTATCCGCCTCTCGCCGTCAGCGCCTGCCTGCCAAGCGCCCGCCTCCCGCTCTAAGAAATCTGCCTTTGCCCGCGCGGCAGCTGCCTCAGCACGAAGGTCTTCTGCACGCCTGCTTGCTGAACCGCCCTCCGACATGACCCCTCCTGTCGTCGACAAACTAGGGCAGGGACCCTCAAGCTGTCCGAAGAACGGCAAAGCGCCACGAGTGAAAGTCGCTCGGAGTACCAAGGCAGGCGAAGTTCGCGCTCGTATGCTCGGCGGGTGGCGGTGTTGGGGACGAAGATTCGCATCCCGGATCCGGGCCGGGCGTTGGTCCCACGTCCCCGTCTGACCGAGGCCCTCGGCGATGAGGGCAGATCTCTCCCGCGGCTCGTGCTCGTGT
>DATCXA010000148.1:0-3116 GCA_036566085.1 Propionibacteriaceae bacterium | reverse complement strand
GTCGGCTCCGCGGTCATGCAAATTCCGGCCCGCACGCCCGCCATGACGGCGATGACCGCCGCCACTCTCGATGTGCTGACTGGCGGCCGTTTTCGGCTAGGCCTCGGCATTTCCGGGCCACAGGTCTCTGAGGGCTGGCATGGCGTACGGTTCGACAAGCCGCTGAACCGTACGCGCGAGTACCTTGCCGTAATCAACACCGCCTTATCGCGGTCGACCGTCAGCTTTCAGGGTGATCACTATCAGTTGCCCTTGCCCGACGGGGCAGGCAAGCCGCTCAAACTCACCATTGCTCCGGTCAGTGAACATATTCCGATCTACCTAGCGGCAGTCGGGCCAAGAAATCTCGAGCTTGCCGGTGAGCTGGCAGACGGCTGGTTAGCCATCTTCTACGCTCCTAAGTTCGCACCTGAGCAGCTGGACCGGCTGCGGTCCGGCCGGAACCGGGTTGGCAAGACCCTCGACGGTTTCGAGGTCGTTCCCAGCGTGCCGCTGGTCGTCGGTGCCGACCCCCGCAGCTGCGCCGATCAGGTCCGCGGCTATGCGGCCCTGTATCTGGGTGGCATGGGAAGCCGAGAACAAAATTTCTACAACGCGCTTGCGGTGCGGATGGGGTTCGGTGAGACCGCGGCGATGGTGCAGGACCTGTTCTTGAGTCGGCGGCATCGAGACGCCATGGCCGCTGTTCCGTTCGACTTCATCGATCAGACGTCTTTGCTGGGGGATCGGGATCGGATCGCCGAGGGGCTTCAGATGCTGGCTACATCAGGGGTGACGACCTGCGCATTGGTGCCTTACGGCGACTCGGTCGAGGAGAAGCTCAACGCACTGACGGTGGCCGCCGAGGCGCTGGAGCGTTCCGGAGTTGGGCCGTAGTTGATCATCCAGGCGGCCCGACATTGCTGGGTGGCAATGGACTCAGCACGCCGGTGAGGAGCAGGATCGCCACTAGCACGGCCAACGCGATGCGATAGATGACGAACGGCATGAAGTTGTGGGTACTGACATAACGCAGCAACCACGCGATCACCGCGTAACCAATGGCAAAAGAGATCACGGTGGCTAGCGCAATCGGGCCCCAGGCCGGCGGCACCGGGTCAGCGGAGACGTCTGCCAGTTTGAACAAACCTGAGCCGACCACGGCCGGTATGGCCAGCAGGAATGAGTACTTGGCAGCCGCTACGCGCTGATAGCCGAGCGCCAACCCGCCCGCAATCGTTGCACCGGAGCGGGAAACCCCAGGGATGAGCGCGAGCGACTGCACTAGCCCAAGAAAAAGCCCGTGCCTCCACGTCATGGACTCCAGCGGCCGCGCATTCGCAGCGACCTGGTCGATGACGCCGATGATGATGCCGAAGCCGGCGAGCATGGCTGCCACCGTCCAAAGATTTCGCAGCCCATGATCAATCGCGTCCTGAAACGCCAAACCGAGCACCACAATTGGGATGGAACCAATGATCACCAACCAACCGAGCCTGGCCTCGGGGTCATTGCGCGGAACCTTGCCGGTCAAGGCGAGCGCCCAGTTCTTGATGATCAGCCAGATGTCCTTTCGGAAATAGATGATCACAGCGCCTTCGGTGCCTAGTTGAGTAATCGCAGTGAAGGCCGAACCGGGATCCTGGCCGCCGAAGAACCGTCCGACGATCGCCTGATGAGCGCTGGAGGAGATGGGCAGAAACTCCGTCAGGCCCTGCACAATGCCAAGCACCAGTGCCTCTAGCCAGCCCATCGAGATCGCTCCTTGCCTGCCCCTCGTTGTGAATCGATTGCCTTGCCTAACGCAGGGCACCCGGTCCACCGTAGGGGGTCAAAATGACAACTGGGTCGCCACAGCGGGCCCCGTACCGTGATCCACGCCACATCAGTCATTGCGCGTGTACAACTAGTGGAGTGACGATCCACCACAGCCACCCGTTCGCCGTAGGTGAGCAGGACCGGAATCCGCTGCGCCGTTTCCGCGGCCGCATGGCGTCGCCGGTCAGCATCTGGGCGGCGACCGCTCATGGCATGCGGGCCGGATGGACCCTGTCCTCGTTCCTGGTGGCTGACGGCGATCCCGGGGAGGTAATCGGACTGATCGACGAGGAGTCCCCGCTGGCCGATGTGCTCGCCGAGAGCCCGACGCTGACCATTAGCCTGCTGGGATGGGGACAGCGGGCTTTGGCCGACGCCTTCGCCGGTGTGGCACCCGCCCCTGGCGGCCCGTTTGCACTCAGCAACTGGCAAGACACCGACTGGGGTCCGGTGCTGGAGAACTCACTCGGCTGGATTGGCGCGCGACTAAAGGCGGATCCTGATCATGCTGGTTGGGGTCTGCTGCTGCGGGCCGTTGTGGAACGGGTCGAGATTCAAGCCGATCCAGGGGACGACCTGCTGTGCTACGTACGCGGCCGGTACCGTTCCCTTTCTCGCTGACCTCGCCTCTGTAGCCTCGGCGCCATGACCACCGTCCTGCTGATCCGCCATGGTCGAACCTCCGCCAATACCGCGGGAGTTCTTGTCGGCCGGACATCGGGCATAGAGCTAGATGAGGCTGGGCTCCAACAGGTAGCCGAGCTCGGGGGGCGCCTCTCAGGTGTACCTCTGCGGGCCATTGTCACCTCGCCGCTTCGGCGCTGCCGACAAACGGCTCAAGCGGTGCTTTCAGCGCAATCCGACGGGTGCGTCATGGCCGTCGAGCAGGGCTTGGTCGAGTGCGCGTACGGCGAGTGGACCGGAAGGCCGCTCCGGGAACTCAGCAAAGACAAGCTCTGGAGCGCGGTCCAGCATCAGCCCTCGGCCGTCCGCTTTCCAGGCGGAGAATCAATGTCGGAGATGTCGGCCCGAGCGATTGGCGCTGTACGCAGTTGGGACGCCCGTATGGAGGTTGAGCATGGACCTCATGCCGTGTGGGCCGCGGTATCGCACGGCGACATCATTAAGGCCATCCTGGCCGACGCGCTAGGCATGCACCTGGACAGCTTTCAGAGGATTGTCGTCGACCCGGCATCCCTCTCGATTGTGCGCTACACCGCCGCTCGGCCGTACCTGATCATCGCCAACTCAACACCGGTCGATCTGGCCGCCATCTTGTCGCCCCCGCGCAAGAAAGGCCGCAGCCGGCGGCCGAAGCC
>DATCXA010000103.1:0-2926 GCA_036566085.1 Propionibacteriaceae bacterium | reverse complement strand
CCACGCCCGTGGATAAGGTCCGGAGATGAATCTTGTGGCCGCGGTCGGACAATTCCGAGAGCAGCGCGCTGAACGGGAACAGGTGGCCGAGTGCTGGCGAAGTGTAGGCCAAGATCGTTGCCATTGGTCCTCATATCTCTTGGTGGGCTTTGAGCATCTCGCGTCTGACAGTTTTGCGTATGAGCGGCTCCCTGTCGGCACCGCTGGCGGCCCTATGCGTTGGGTGCCAGCACTACCCGCCAGCAGGGGCAAGTCCCCCGCGGTGAAAGCGGTTATGGGAGAAAGGTGTCCACGTTGGCTATCGCCGATGGGAACCGTCGTGATTTGCATCACGGGGCTAAGCGGCTGGCCGCCGGCGAGCCGGACTGCTCGACGGACCAGCTGTCACAACGCCTTTCACGCCCAGTGGAAAGTACGCCTTCGGCTGAGGGGTAGTGCTGGCACCCAATGCATAGGGCCGCCAGCGGTGCCGACAGGGAGCCGCTCATACGCAAAACTTGCGGACATGTCGATAAGAAACCCCGTCGTAACCCTTGAGGCTGTGACCCAGCAAATCATCGACCTCATCCGACAAGACGTGGTCGCCCCGGATCTCACGGCGGATTCGTCCCTGCAGAGTCAGGGGCTGGATTCGCTGACGGTTATGTCGCTTGTTTTCAAGATAGAAGACCACTACGACATCGTCCTGGACGCCGAGGACGCGGACGATCTGCGGACCGTCGGCGATCTCGCGGCTTTAGTCGTCCGGCGCTTTGAGCAGCAATCATGAGAGGCGCACCGGCAATCCGTCCCAAGCACGCGACTCTGACCGAGATGCTCGCCGCGGCGGCGCAGAGTCAGGCGAGCCTGTTCTTCGTGAACAGGAAGGAGGAAGACCAGGAAGTCCCGATGGCTCGTGTGCGGGAGCGTGCGCTGTCGATCGCTGGGGATCTGCTGGCACGCGGGGTCCGCACGGGCGATCGCGTCGCACTCGTGCTGCCGACATGTCCCGAGTTCGTGGAGTGCTTGTTCGGCGTGCTGTGCGCGGGAGCCGTCCCCGTTCCGCTGTATCCGCCCGTCCGGCTGGGAAGACTCGAGGAATATCACTCGAAGACGGCGGCCATGCTGCGGGCGGTGGACGCGGCCCTGGTTGTGACCGACGAACGCATCCTACCGCCGTCTCGGCCAGCGGTTCAGGTCGCTGCTCCCCGCCTGGGCTGTGTGACCGCCTCCGGGCTGGGCGGCATGAACCTGGCTGAGGTAGAGGTCGCCACAGACAGCGTGGCATTGATCCAATTCTCGTCCGGCACTACGAACGATCCCAAGCCGGTCGCGCTGACGCATGCGAATCTGCTGTCGAACGTTGCTTCCATTGACCGCTACCTCACAGACGAGGGAGCGCCGAACCGGGTCGGCGTCACGTGGTTGCCGCTCTACCACGACATGGGATTGATCGGAAATCTACTGTCCGCCTTCTACTTTACGGCCCCGTTGGTGCTGCTTCCGCCTGAGCTGTTCGTCGCGGCGCCGGGGGCGTGGCTGCGGGCCATCTCGCGACACCGCGGCACCGTCACGGCGGCCCCCAACTTCGCCTTCGGTTTGTGCCTGAAGCGTATCCGCGACGAGGAACTCGACGGAGTCGACCTGTCCACATGGCGGGTCTCGCTCAATGGAGCCGAGGCGGTCAGCGCCGCGGTGCAGCGGCGTTTCTATGAGCGATTCGCGCGCTGGGGCTTGCCCGCAACGGCGCTCACACCGTGCTACGGGATGGCAGAGGCCTCGTTGGCCGTGACGTTCAAGCCGGCCGGCAGCTCGTCTCGCACCCTTGGCACGGACGCCGACAAACTGGCGCTCGAGGGCGTCGTCGCGCCTGGCACGAAAGAGCTGGTGAGCGTGGGCCGCCCATTGGCCGGTGTGGAGATAGAGATCCGCGACGCGGCCGGGGTGTCGCTGCCCCCCGGTCGCGTCGGTCACATCTTTGTTCGCGGGCCCAGCGTCATGGCCGGCTACTTCTCCCGGATCGACCTGACTGATCAGGCAATCCACGACGGCTGGCTTGACTCGGGCGATCTGGGATTCATCGAGGACGACGAGCTTTTTGTGTGCGGACGCCACAAAGACGTCATCGTCGTGCGCGGCGCCAACCACGCGCCCGAGGAGTTCGAGGCAGCGCTGGAGTTGCTGCCCGGCGTTCGTACCGGATGCGCCGTCGCTGTGGGATTCGTCCCCGCCGGCGAGGAAGATGAGGCGCTGGCGATGCTCGTCGAGACCACGACGGACGCCCCCTCGACCCTGGCAGACGACGTGGCGTCGCGAGTCCTGGAACGCACCCGGATTCGGCCCGCACACGTGGAGCTGCTGGCGCCCGGCACACTGCCGCGCACCAGCAGCGGAAAGCTGCGACGGCGCGAGGCGCGCACCCAATGGCTGGCAGGCACGCTGTCGCCGCCCAAGAAGGTCTCCGCCGCAAGGCTATTGGCCGCCGCGGCCCACGGCGAACTCTCCCACGCACGCGCGAGGTTCGCACGGCGGTCGGCCAACACGCCGTCGCTGATACGAAGCGATAGGGAGCGATAGCCATGTACCAGGCAGACACCATCATTGAGTCACTCTCGGGCGGCGCACCGGCACCGTCGCAGCCGACGGCGAACGCCGTGCGATTGCGGCCCACCGTTCTCGGCATGGCGTCGGCGCATCCGCCGTTTGAGGTCACCATGCAGGAGAGCTGGGACCTCCTGTTTCAGCACATGTCGCCGCAGGTTCGGTTTGGGAAGCGAATCATCGAGTCGACAGCAGTGCAGAAGCGCCACATCATGTGGGACCCGAATACGCTGCAGGAAGTCTGCACCATGCTCACCGGGGACCGGATGGCAGCCCACGCCGACGCCGTCAAAGATGTGGCCTCGCGTTCGATCAGCCAAGCGATCAACGGTTTCGACAAAGACCG
>DATCXA010000334.1:0-2196 GCA_036566085.1 Propionibacteriaceae bacterium | reverse complement strand
GGCCCCGCCAGGCTCCTCGTCCCGCACCTGTACTTCTGGAAGAGCGCCAAGTGGGTCCGAGAGCTGGCCTTCCTGCGGCACGACAAACGGGGATTTTGGGAGTCGTTCGGATACCACAACTACGGCGACCCGTGGCGTGAGCAGCGGTACAGCGGAGACGAATGAGCACACCGACTTCCGTCGCGTCACACGTCACGCCGATCGCGTGGCGCCTCGCCACAGTCAGCGATGTCGTTCAGGAAACGTCGAGCGTTCGCACGCTCGTCCTCGACGTCCCGGGCTGGCCCGGCCATCGCGCCGGTCAGCATGTTGACGTGCGGGTCACCGCGGAGGACGGCTATCAGGCGCAGAGGAGCTACTCCATTGCGTCGGCTCCTGAGGACACTCGCCTCGAGTTGACGATAGAACGACTGGATGAGGGTGAGGTCTCGCCCTATCTGACCGAAGTGCTTCGGGTAGGAGATCGCTTGGAGTTCCGTGGGCCGATCGGCGGATATTTCGTTTGGGAAGTGACGCTTGGCGGGCCCCTGCTCCTCGTGGGAGGCGGATCAGGCATTGTGCCGTTGATGGCGATGCTACGCCACCGAGCAGCAGCGTCCCGTACCGACGCTCGTACCCGACACAAGATGCCGGCACGGCTGCTGTATTCGTCGCGTCGATGGGAGGATGTGATCTACCGTGACAGCCTCGCGCGGTTGGCTCAGGACGACGAGACCCTCGAAATCGCTTTCACTCTGACGCGCGAGCAGCCTGACGGGTGGACCGGATTCCGGCGCAGGATCGACCGCATGATGCTCGCCGAGGTCGCTTGGCCGCCCACCGAGCGGCCGCACGTGTTCGTGTGTGGCCCTACGCCACTGGTGGAATCGGCAGCGTCCGCCCTCGTCGAGCTTGGACACGATCCAGCGCACGTGAAGACGGAACGCTTCGGTCCCACGGGCGGATCGAGGTAAGGGGAGCTCGGGGGTCGTTGAGACGAGAAGGGAGGCACCCATGGACGGCGACGAACTCAGGAAGGATGGCACGGAGCGGGCCGATGACGAACGCGTCGGAGCACAGGCAAGGCTCGATGGGAACGCGGCCGCCGGAATGCTGAGCGAAGTGTTCGTTCACGATTTCACGTCGGCGCGCACGACGTGCGCCACGTGCGGCGCCGTGAGGTCCGTGGGCGCTTTACTCGTGTACGCCCACGGGATGGGTATGGTCATGCGTTGTCCCGGCTGCAACTCGGTGGTGATGCGGATTGCGCAAACACCCGGCCGGCTCTTGCTCGACGCGACTGGTGCAAGGTTGGTCACTCTTGCCGCAGCTGTGCCTGTTGTCGCGTAGCTCGCGAAGCCCTCGCAAGCCTCTGAATTAGAGATCACGCTGCGTTTCGCCGCGGCAACTTCCAGTCCGGACGAACGAAGTGGCAGGTGTAACCATCCGGGATGCGCTCCAGATAATCTTGATGCTCCGGTTCCGCTTCCCAGAAATCGCTGGCCGGCGCAACTTCCGTAACGACGCGTCCCGGCCACAAGCCTGACGCATTGACATCGGCTATTGTTTCTTCGGCGGTGCGACGTTGCTCGTCACTCGTGTAGAAGATCGCGGAGCGGTAGCTCGTGCCGCGGTCGTTGCCTTGGCGGTTAGGCGTCGTCGGATCGTGGATCTGGAAGAAAAACTCGAGCAGATCCCGATAGGTCGTCTCGTCGGGGTTGAAGACGATCTCGATCGCCTCAGCGTGGGTGCCATGATTTCGGTAGGTCGCATTCGTTACGTCGCCACCGGAATAGCCGACTCTGGTCGAAAGGACGCCTGGGCGGCGCCTTATCAGTTGTTGCATTCCCCAGAAGCAACCACCGGCAAGAATTGCGCGTTCAGTTTTCGTAGCCATCACTAAGCCTCCTGAGTGAACAGTCTGAGGTATTCGCCATATCCCTCGCGCTCAAGCTGATCACGATGAATGAAGCGGAGGGAAGCGGAATTCATGCAGTAACGCAGACCTCCCTTGTCCCGAGGTCCATCAGGAAATAGATGGCCTAGATGACTGTCGCCGTGCTTGGAGCGAACCTCGGTGCGGGTCATTCCGTGGGACCGGTCGACGTTCTCGACCACGTTCGCCGGTTCCAGGGCTTTGTGAAGCTCGGTCTTCATCTTCCGAACTCTTTTGCAGGCCAGCTATAAATACGACCGCGAAACTTTTCATGGCCCGTC
>DATCXA010000076.1:0-3368 GCA_036566085.1 Propionibacteriaceae bacterium | reverse complement strand
CGGCACCATCATCGGTGTGCTGGTCATCATCATCTTGGTGATCGTCATTCTGCAGCTCACCTGATTGCAGACCCCGGGCCGGTGAGGCGTCTGTTGGCTGCCGCCGCCCCGCGGGCCACCCTTTCCCGATATTTCGTTTGCGCCCCGGCGCTGTGAAGCTAAGCCTGAGCTTCGCGGCGTTCGGGGTGCTGCGCTGTCAGGTGCTCGTACGTGGCTGTTAGATCCTGACTGCTCGCCCCAGCCCGATCCAACAGCTGGAAGAGTTCTCGGACGTTCGCTAGAAGTCGTGCCGATGTCCCAGTTCGCCACGCCTGTTGTGTTGCGACTTCAAGCGCCGCCAACGCCGAGCTGGTGGGCACATCTGATCCGACGTCATGATTGAGCGAGACATCACGATTGAGCAATGTGCCCCGGGCTGCGGTCAGCGCCCCGCCGCCTCCGAGCGACAACTCCCAGCTCTGCAGGACCCGAGCAAGGTCAAGACCAGCGCGTTCGACGATGACCGCCGCCTCGCCGAGCGCCATGGCTGTTGCGGCAACGACGTATTGCTCACACGCATTGGCGATTTGAGCGCTACCCACACCGCCTACGCGTACGCAGGTTCCCAACAGCTCCAGAACGGGCAATGCATCCCGATAGAGCGCCGGCGATGCGCCAACGGGGATGACCAGGTCGCCCCGCGCTGCGGCTGCCCGGGTTCCGCTTATCGGTGCATCAACTACTCGCACTAGCCGAGCTGTGCTCTCGGCAAGATCCCCGGCTAGCTCACGAAGATCAGCTGGAGCCGAGATTCCACTGACGACAAGGATCTTGGGGCTGTGCATACCAGCCCGCAGCCCACTTGGACCGCCAAGCTGCGCCTCAAGATCATCTAGGGCTTCCAGCAAAACCAGCAGGTATTCGCTCCGCGCCGCAAGGTCTGCCGGACTCGCGGCGACTTGGGCTCCTAGGCGCTGCAGTTGAGCAAGTACGTCGGCATTTCGCCCATATGTCCAGATATGCGTCTCTGGCGGGAGGGCGCCCAAGAGTCGCTGAACGACAGGCTCGACCAAACGTCCGTCCCCAAGCACCCCGACTGAGCGTAGAGACGTACGATCGCGCGCTCCGCCTGTTGGCACCCTTGCCACTCTAGCGAAGAGATCCGGGGCGCCTCATCTAGTTGGGTCCGCGGTCCAGCACTACCTGTACGAGCCGGCGCAACTCCGGTGTCAGATCCTGTTCCGGCACGCTGAACCGCCAGTCACCGTATTCGACGGTGTAGACGAATCGATCCGGAGCCGGACGGGTCGAAGTGATCTCCTGCCGGCCAACACGCATCAACAAATGCCGGATCTCGGAGGCTTCCGGATCGGAGGTGAGATCCAACTGCCCGACTTTGGTGGTGCCTGCAAAGCCGCCAGTGCGGCGTACGGCGACCGTTGCAGGCAGATCAGCCTCCGACGGAGGAGCCGACGCCTGGAATACGCCTACACCAACAGGCCGCCCCACATCGGCCGGCGCCTCCCCAGCCAGCACGCCGACCTCGACCCACGCACTCCGGATTTTTTCGGCGATCGACGGGTCATTCGTGAAGAGCCGACCGGCCGAGCTGACGGTTGCCTGCGCGAAGGACTCAAAGCCAGCCTGCGAGCTCAACTGGCCATTAACGAGCGTGTCGTACCAGACCTGACCAGCCTTCTCCCAGCTAGCTCCACCGATCTCCAGCGCGGCCAATGTGAACGCACGGTTGGGAATTCCCGAGTTGATGTGAACGCCGCCGCTGTCGTCGTAGGTATGCACATAATCGGCCATCGAGCCCACTTGCAGATCTCTGCCAATTTGAGGGTCGTCGTACGCCGTTCCCGGTTCCCTCATCGAACGCAGCGCCTTGGCGTTGATCCCGGGCTTAAAAAGTCCTTCCGCGATTAGCCAGTCAGCCTCAGCAGCGCTTTGGTCGAGCATGCGCTGTTTGGCCATCGAGGCAAAGACATCGCTGATGCTCTCGTTCAGCGCGCCCGGCTGATCTTGGTAAGCCAATCCGACGGTGAATTGCGTAACACCATGCGTGAATTCATGTGCCATGACATCCATCGGCTTGGTGAAGCGTTCAAAGATCTGTCCATCGCCGTCGCCAAAGACGAGCTGACTACCGTCCCAAAAGGCGTTGTCGTAATCCCGCCCGTAATGGACTGTGATGGATACCGTGCCGCCGCGGCCGTCAATGGACCGCCGGCCAAATTGACTCTGGAAGAGATCCAGTACTTGGCCGGATGAATCAAAAGCCTCGTCAACTGCCAGATCGTCGACTGGAGGATCGCCGTCCCCGCGGGCGAACTCGCCGGGCAAGGTTTCAGTGTTGTTGGCACTGTGTACGACTCGACTGCTCGCCCCGGGCAGGGTGGGTGCAGCCATCTCAGGCGGTCGGGCCTCGCGTCTGGCCCTCAGCCGGTCATCGACCTGCAGCGTTTCACGACCGGAGGCGCACGCATGCCGTGTGCCAGCCTGCCTGGCGACGCGCTGCAGCAGATAAGGCGGAACGAACGTGCAGGACACCACACCTCCTTGCGATGGTCACCTGACCGATAACACAAAATGCCAAGCATCGTAGCCGCAGCGATGATTTGATGGAGTCGATCGCAACTGCCTGTTGCATGCTCACACGCAGGTTACATTCGGTATTGGCGACCATCGGGGGAGAATTTTGAGCAGAGTCCTTGACGGCGTGCCGTCGTACGTTTCAGGCTGACTTGCGGGAATGGGTCAACTCGCTTCAGAGCGGATAGCCTGTCCCGTGGGTCGATTGACGGCGCGCAATCGGTGACGGCCACCGTGCAGATGGCGGCGATTCCGTGACTACTGGAGTCATGGACCGAAGACCTGCGTGCGTGAATAATGGCCCATGGCGTACGCGTTGGAGAGTGCAAGGCACCTAACGCGATTTTGGCATGTCCGCTTTAGGACATGTCCTCATCCTGCTGCCATTTTTGCGTGACTTCGCTCATAGAGGCTGCATAGCGTCCTTCTTGAAAGCTCGGGTTCTCGCCGGCGGTATCACCGGTACGGCGAGACATCAAGAAGGGAACTTTTCATGCAGTCCTCAGCCCATCGTGGTCATACTCTTCGTGGACATACTCTTCGCGGACACACTCTGCGCGGTCATACACTTCGCGGACATACTCTTCGCGGACACACTCTCTGAAGCGGCGGCGCGATCGCGCCGCCTTCTTCATAAGTGAGGCAATTGATGCGGCTAGTGCTCTTGGTCGTGATCTACCGATAGTGGTTCGGATGCTGCGGTTCGGTGCTTGGAGTAAGGTCGCCAGATTTCATCATTGAAATCACAGACGGTTGCAGGGGAAAACCGTCTCTACTCTCCGCTGCACTCGGCT
>DATCXA010000065.1:0-2274 GCA_036566085.1 Propionibacteriaceae bacterium | reverse complement strand
ATGGCTCTGTCACCAGGCCGCCGGCTCCCAAGCCGCTTGCCGAAGCTAAGACGGTGGTCTTCGACGGCAAGGTTTATGTAACTGGTTGACCGGCGTCATCTGGAGTCGAAATGCCAGCGCTCGGGCCTACGCTGGGCGCGTGGTACCTCCAGTTTCGTCTCGGCCAGCCTCGGCCTACCGGCCTGCACCGGGTTCCATTCCCGATCAGCCTGGGGTGTATCGCTTCTCCGACGCCCAAGGTCGGGTCATTTATGTCGGGAAGGCCAAGAGTCTCCGCTCTCGACTGAACTCCTACTTTGCGGACCCGGCTTCGATGATGAGCCGTACTCGATCGATGGTCGGAACTGCCGCCAAGGTCGATTGGACCGTGGTCCAGAACGAGGTCGAGGCGCTGCAGCTGGAGTACTCCTGGATCAAGGAGTTCGATCCGCGCTTCAACATCAAGTACCGGGACGACAAGTCGTATCCCTGGTTGGCAATCACCTTGTCCGAGGAGTTTCCGAGAGTGATGGTCGGCCGTGGGGCGAAGCGAAAGGGCACCCGCTACTTCGGCCCGTACTCTCATGCTTGGGCGATCCGCGAGACGGTCGACCTGCTGCTACGAGTATTTCCGATGCGGTCCTGCCGGCCCGGAGTCTTCAAGAACCACAAGCAACTTGGCCGGCCCTGTCTCCTTGGCTACATCGGCAAGTGCTCCGCACCGTGCGTTGGGCGGGTGACCGCCGAAGAGCATCGCGCGATTGTCGAGGACTTCTGCCAGTTCATGTCGGGCCAGGCGGGGCCGATGATCAAGAAGCTGGAACGGGAAATGCGGTCGGCCAGCGATGCGCTGGAGTTCGAGCGAGCAGCTCGGCTGCGGGATGACATCGGTGCTCTGCAACGAGCCATGGAGCGAAACGCCGTGGTTTTCCGAGACGGCACCGATGCAGACGTGATCGCCATTGCCGAGGACCCGTTGGAGGTCGCCGTCCAGATCTTCCACGTACGCGGCGGACGTGTCCGAGGCGAGCGTGGCTGGGTTGCCGACCGGTTCGATGATGGCGGCACTGAGGAGTTGATCGAACAGTTCCTGCTGCAGTTGTACGCCGAGCCCGATCCCACCGCAGGCGACCGAGATGCCGTGCCACGGGAGATCTTGGTGCCGGTTATACCGTCCTCGGCCGAGTCGCTGACCCGGATGCTCGAGGAGCGCCGCGGCTCGCATGTCTCAATCCGGGTGCCCCAGCGTGGCGACAAGCGGGCACTGATGGAAACAGTCGCCCGTAACGCCCAGGAGATCTTGATCAAGCACAAGACCACTCGTGCTGGTGATCTTTCGACCCGGAATCGGGCATTGGAAGAGATTCAGGAGGCGCTCGAGTTGCCTAGCGCTCCACTCCGAATCGAGTGCTATGACATCTCCAACCTGCAGGGCACAGAAGTAGTCGGCTCGATGGTGGTCTTCGAAGACGGTCTCCCCCGGAAGAGCGAGTATCGACGATTCGTCATCCGCCAGGTCGAGGGCCAAAACGACGTGGCCGCCATGCACGAGGTGATCACCCGCCGGTTCCGCCGCCTCATTGATGATCGTGCTGCCATGGCGAGGCAGACAGGCGATGGTCGTGGCGGATCGGGGGCGCTTGTCGGTGACGCTCAAGACGATGAAGGGCCGTTGCTGGTCGACCCGACGACCGGAGCGCCACGCAAGTTCGCGTATGCACCCTCACTAGTTGTTGTTGACGGCGGACCGCCCCAGGTGGCCGCTGCCGCCAAGGCTCTCCACGAGCTCGGCATCGATGACATAGCGCTGTGCGGCCTTGCCAAACGCCTGGAAGAAGTCTGGTTGCCTGACGTGGACGAGCCGGTGATCTTGCCGCGAACTAGCGAGGGTTTATACCTGTTGCAGCGGCTTAGGGACGAAGCCCACCGCTTCGCAATCACACATCATCGGTCTCGGCGCAGCAAGTCAATGGTCGAGTCACTCTTAGACCAGGTGCCCGGTCTGGGTGAGGTGCGACGCAAGGCATTGATCAAGTACTTCGGCTCACTGAAGAAGCTGCGCGCGGCAACCGTGGAGGAGATTGCGGCCGTTCCGGGTCTTGGCACCAAGACCGCCATCGCAATCAAGGAAGCGTTACAACAGGCGCCGCAACCAGAGGCCATCGACATGGCCACTGGCGAGGTGCTGGACAGTGTCTAATTGTTGCGCTCGCTGAGGCTGGCGCTCGTTAGCCGCTGCCTGCCTCACTCACTCGCAGCCTGTGGCTGCTCGCTCGCTCGTCCAGGACAGCGGCG
>DATCXA010000042.1:0-3838 GCA_036566085.1 Propionibacteriaceae bacterium | reverse complement strand
GACTACCCGGGCTGGTCAAGCCATTGGCATGTTTGCCGGCGCCGCGATTGCCGCGTTCTTGTTCGTGCTCTTCTTGTCGCTTGCCCTCTGGGAAACACTAAGCGACTCGACTGGGCGTGGCTGGGGGGCAGTCATTGTGGCTCTGATCTGGTTAATAGCCGGTGTGGTGCTCTATCTAGTCGCTCGCGCCCAAATGCAGAAGATCAGCGGAATCCCGCAGACCACCGAGACCCTGAGCCAAGTCCCGAACGCACTCAAAGGACATGAGGAGAGAAACCAATGACCACCAGCAACGATCCCGATGAGATCCGGGCAGATATCGAACGGACGCGTGCGACCTTGAGCAACGACGTCGACGACCTGGCTGAGAGCGTCAAGCCGAAGAGCGTGGCACGGCGCCAGGTCGACAAGGTCAAGGATGCCGCCGGCAGCCTCAAGGACCGGGTCATGGGTTCCGACGATGACGACTACAGCAGCAGCTCAACGGTGGGTGACAAGGCCTATGCCGCCAAGGATGCGGTTGCCGATAGGGCCTATGCCGCCAAGGACGCGGTCGCCGATAAGGCGTACGCCGCCAGGGACACGGTAAGCGAGAAGGCCTCCGACGCAGCCGATGCGGTACGGGAAGCGCCGACGACGCTCAAGCGGAAGACTCGGGGCAATCCCCTGGCCGCTGGAGTGATCGCCTTCGGCCTTGGGATGCTCGTGTCCTCGCTGATTCCTTCCAGCGAGAAGGAGCGTCAGGCGGTGTCCCAGCTGCAAGACAATCTCGAGCCGGTGAAGCAGAAGGCCACTGAGGTGGCGCAGGACGTAGGTGAAAACCTAAGGCCAGCTGCTCAGGAAGCCGCGCAGTCGGTGAAGAGCACTGCTCAAGAGGGCGTCGAGAACGTCAAGCAGGAAGGTCAGTCGGCGGCGCAAGACGTCAAAGATCAGGCTCAAGACTCCAAGGACACGGTGCAACAGCAGTCCAGCTAAGCTCGCGTCGTTTCACGATAGATGGTGGATTCGCTCTCAAAAGTGGGAGTGAATCCACCATTTTCATGATCGGGGGTATCAACAGTGCGCATCCTGATGTGGGACGTGCATGGCGGTTATACCGACTCTTTGTTGGCCGGCACCGACGACTATCTGTTCTTGCCGCCGGAGCCCTCGGGTCGCGGCGGGCTGGCGCGCTACGGCAGCTCCCCACCGGCCAACGCGTACGAGGTGACGGCTGACGAGCTGCGTGATCATCCCCCGGATGTGGTTCTGCTCCAAAGGCTGGAGGAGATCGAGCTCTGTGCCCAACACCTCCATCGCCGGCCGGGACATGATCTGCCAGCGATCTTCTTAGAACACAACACCCCCAAGACCGATGTGCCGTCTACCCGGCACCCGGTGGCCGACGAGCCCGGCGTGCTGATTGTCCATGTCACATACTTCAATCAGCTGTTCTGGGACTGTGGTCGTTCCGCGACCCGGGTCATCGAGCATGGCGTTGCCGATCCTGGCTTGCGCTACACCGGTCGCCTGCCGCGACTGGCGTTCGTCGTCAACGAGCCGGTACGCCGCTGGCGCGTCACAGGCACCGACCTACTAAGCCACTTCGCCGACTTCGACGTGGATGCGTTCGGCATCGATGCCGACCTGCTGCCAGAGGCATTGCGTCCCGATCATGAGCGCGTCAGCTTTGCGGGCAACCTGAAGCCCAATGAGCTTTATGACGCCATGGCCGAGCGTCGGGTATATCTCCACCTCAACCGCTGGACATCGCTTGGATTGTCGCTGATCCAGGCGATGCTGCTGGGAATGCCGGTTGTGGTACTCGACGCAACCGAAGCTTCCCGAGCGGTGCCCGCGGCAGTCGGGGCTCGTTCGGGCGACATCGCCGAGCTCATCACTGCCACCCGAGCACTGCTGGCCGACCCCGAGGAGGCGCAGCGCCGCGGACTGATTGCGCGACGCGCCGCACTGGAGCGCTACAGCCTGCCGCGTTTCCTGCATGACTGGAATCTCGCCTTTAAAGAGGCGGCGGAAATCACCGTTCGGGTCTCGTAGTCTTTTGGCGCCTGTTGGCATTCGCTGTCGGGGGTCTCAATAAGCGATGCGAGGTGATTTCGTGACTGGCACCGACTACGCGGCTGGCACTGACTCCGCCGCTGACACTCACTCCACGGCTCGTGCAGTCCCGGTCCTGCCATCGCGGCTCAACCGGGCGCTGCTAGCCGTGGTGCGGATCGGCGTCGGGCTGCTCTGGTTGCAAAATGTGGGCTGGAAAACGCCCCCGAATTTCGGTCGTGGTGATCCGCCGGACGGGCTGTATCTATCGGCAAGTTATGCCGTTTCTGACCCGGTGTTGCCGCCGTTCGCCTGGCTGATGGAGCGGTTTGTGTTGCCGAACTTCACCTTTTTCGGCTGGATGGTACTGCTGGTCGAGGCAGCGCTTGGTGCTTTTTTGGTGATCGGGCTGGCGACTCGTTTCTGGGCACTGATTGGGATTGCGCAGACGGTAGTCATCGCATTGTCGGTGCTGAACGCGCCGCATGAGTGGTACTGGTCGTACCTGTTGATGCTTCTGGTTCATGTGGCGCTGTTCGCGACGGCTGCTGGGCGGTACGGGGGCCTGGATGGGCTGTTGCGTCCGGAGTGGGAACTCTCGCGGTCGTGGGCGGCGCGATGGCTGGTGCGGGTCTCATGAATTGGTATCGGCGATTGGATCGTGCAGCGATCGTGCTGGGCCTGGTGTCGATCATGAGCGCGGCGTTTGTGTTCATACCCGACACCTTCCAGCTCGTTCAAATCGGCACCGTCGGATTGGTTGTGGCGTTAGTGCTCGGCCTGCTGGCGATCGCTGCAGGTTGGCTGGCCGAACGCACCCTGTTGATCGCTGCCGGCGTCGGTTTCCTGCTCGCGGCGACTGTCCAGCTCGTGCTATTGGCAGGTGGTGGCAGCGGCTTCCTTGGCGGCAACGCGTCGACGTTTTCGTTGTGGCTGGGCTTGGGTGCCGGGCTGATTGCCATTGGGCTGGTTCCCCGTCCCGAGGCGATTGAGGAGACATCCCAGGCGTGATTGCTGTTTCTGCTGCCGGGTAAAGGTTTCTTTAGCATGATGGGGCCAGCGGTCTCCGTCATGGCGCCCCTTTCGAAGGAGTTTGGATGAGCCACGCAGTGAATACGCCGAATGGTGAACCAGGCCGCAACGACGTTAACGATCACCCGGCTGATGCTTCTCCGCCCGCGAGTACCGCGGGGCGCACCTCAGCGGCCACTACTGCCAACGACACCTCAACGGCCACTACCGCCAACGACACCCCAGCGGCCACTACCGCAAGCGACACGACAGCGGTATCCGACCGACGCGACGTCGTGGGTCGGCAGAAGGACGTCTTTGGCGGGATGAAGTTCGGCAGCTGCTTCTTCGGCTGGCTCACTGCCTCTGGTACCGCAGTATTACTTGCCGCGTTGGTCACTGGCATTGGGGCGGCGCTCGGGTTGAGCCGCGACGTTCAGGAAGCGGGCACCTCACCGGCACAGACCCAGTCAGTCGGATTGATCGGCGGCATTGTGCTGCTTGCGATCATCTTCGTCGCGTACCTGGCCGGCGGATACGTGGCTGGTCGGATGGCGCGCTTCAACGGCCTGAAGCAAGGCCTGGGCGTCTGGCTGTGGGCCGTGATCATCGCGATCTTGGTCGCAGCAGCCGGCATGCTGGCCGGAACTCGCTTCGACATACTGCGTCAGCTCAATAGCTTCCCGCGGCTCCCGTTGAACGAGGGCACGTTGACCACCGGCGGAATTATCGTGGCCATCGGCGTAGTCGTCGTCAGCCTCGTTGGAGCGCTCCTCGGTGGACTCGCCGG
>DATCXA010000028.1:0-2800 GCA_036566085.1 Propionibacteriaceae bacterium | reverse complement strand
CGAGAATCGGCACGGGCGTCCGCGATCCGGCAACCGCAGCGACCACACTGAGGCCGGGTCCTCGCGCTCGGAGTCAAGCGTCATTCGGCCAGCGCCAGCTCCTGCCAGCCCTTTCCGACAAGGCATTTTGTGCTCGCTCGGAGAAATCCGGGGATTGCGCAGGCGCGGCCCCGCTTGCTTGTCCACCGGACACTGCCTGGTTTTGAGAACGGCGCTTGTCGGCGCGGATTTCGTGGCGCTCGGCAACCTTTTGGTAACGCATCCTTGACACAGACGTCGTACGGCTCTCAGACTTCCGGCAAGCCTGTGGGAGCGCTCCCACGGAACAGAAAACGCTCACGAACCAATCCAGCGAGCGCTGGACACAACCTCGACCGGTCCGGCAATGTGCTGGACCCCACCTCTCCGCAGGGGGTAGACACCGTGCGAAACCGTTCCAAGAAGGGCGCTGCCCTGGTCGCCGCGGTCGCTACGGCGTTGCTCATGGCGGCATGTTCGTCAGATGACGACAGCGGCGGCAGCAACGCGAACAGCAACGAACCGGTGAGCCTGACTGTCGGCACGTTCGGCACCTTCGGGTACACCCAGGCCAAGCTGTACGACGAGTACATGCAGCTCCACCCCAACGTCCACATCACTGAACGCCACGTCGAGCAGGGTGGGCCGTACGCCCAGGCGCTGTTCCAGCAGCTCGGCGCCGGTTCCGGCGCTCCTGACGTTGCAGCGATCGAGGAAGGTTCGATCGGGCAGGCCATGAAAATCGCCGACAAGTTCAACGACCTGAAAGCGATCGGCCCGAACACGGATGGCCGCTGGCTCGACTGGAAGACGGCCCGCGCCACTACACCCGACGGCAAGCTGATCGGCTACGGCACTGACATCGGACCGCAGGCGATCTGCTACCGCAAGGATCTGTTCGCGAAAGCGGGCCTTCCCTCCGACCCGGCGGCGGTAGCCCCGCTGTTCGCTTCCTGGGACTCCTACTTCAATACGGGCAAGCAGTTCATCACGAAGTCGGATGTCGCGTGGTTCGACTCGGCGAGCCAGATCTTCAACGCCATGTACAACCAGCTACCTGTCGGCTTCTCGGACAAGAACAACAACCTCGTCATCGAGACGAACACGGACCTGCATAACGCGTGGAACACCGTGTCGGCAGCCGTGAAGGACGGACTGTCAGCAAAGCTTCCCGCCTTCAGTGACGAGTGGAACGCCGGCTTCCAGAAGGGCACCTTCGCCACCGAGGCGTGCCCGTCCTGGATGCTCGGTGTGATCAAGGGCGGCGCGGGCGAGAAGAACGCCGGCAAGTGGGCTGTCGCCGACGCCTTCCCCGGTGGCGGAGGCAACTGGGGCGGCTCGTACCTCACCGTTCCCAGCCAGACCAAGCACCCGAAGGAGGCTGCTGAGCTCGCTGCTTGGCTGACGGCCCCAGAACAGCAGATCAAAGCCTTCAAGGCGGCGGGCACCTTCCCGAGCCAGGTCCAGGCGCTGACCAGCCCCGATCTGCTCAGTTTCAAGGACGACTACTTCGGTGGCGCCGAGGTGGGCAAGATCTTCGGCGAGCGAGCCCAGGCGATCACCGAGGCCCAGTGGAAGGGTCCGAACGACCTCGCGATCCAGGACAACGCGGCGAGCCCCGCTCTCCAAGCGGTCGAGCAGGGGAAAACCGCCGACCAGGGCTGGGCACAGTTCGTCGACGAGGCAAAGCGCATCGCCGAGGGCGGTTAGCTCTCGTCGGGTGGGGGCCGTGGCGGCGGCCCCCACCCGGACATCGGTGCCCCGGCACGACCAAACCATCGGCGGTACGCCTCCCGGTCCGTGATCACCGGCCGCTGTCACCGGGCTGCTGACTGCTGCCGGTGATCACCGAACCGCCCTGTTTGACTGTGTCCGACTCCGCAGCGCCAGCAAAGGAGGGGTGACGATGGCCGCGACCACCATCGCGACGCCCACTCGGCGGCTGACGGTCAAACAACGACTGAGCCGGCTGGACGTCAAGCTGTCGCCCTACCTCTACATCGCCCCCTTCTTCATCATCTTTGCCCTGGTCGGACTCTTCCCGCTGCTCTACACGGCGTGGGTGTCCCTGCACCGATGGAGCTTCGGGAGCGATAAGCCAGATGCCTACGTCGGGCTGCACAACTACCAGCGGCTCTGGCACGACGAGCTGTTCTGGAATTCGCTCAAGAACACGGTGAGCATCTTCCTGATCTCGAGCACCACGCAGATCGTGCTGGCCATGTTGCTCGCCGTTCTCCTCAACGAGCAGATCCGGTTTCGCACCGGCTTCCGAATCGCGCTCCTCCTGCCCTATGCCACCAGCCTGGTCGCGGTCGGGATCATCTTCAGCAACCTCTTCGGCGACCAGTTCGGTTTGATCAACAACATCCTCGGCTGGTTCGGCCTGAACGGCATTAACTGGCACACCGACCGCCTCCCCAGTCATCTGGCCATCTCGACCATGGTCAACTGGCGATGGACCGGATACAACGCGTTGATCTTCCTCGCCGCGATGCAAACCATCCCGAAAGACCTCTACGAAGCAGCGCGCATCGATGGCGCCAACACATGGGAACGCTTCCGCTACATCACCGTCCCCATGTTGCGGCCGGTCATCATCTTCGTGGTCATTACCTCGACGATCGGCGGGCTGCAAATCTTCACCGAGCCGAGGATGTTCGACCCCATCCCTGGTACAGGGAACGGCGGTGCCAGCCATCAGTTCCAGACGATCACGCTGTTGCTCTGGCAGGAGGGTTTCCGCAACTTCCACCTGGGTTACGCCGCCGCCATCGCGTGG
>DATCXA010000025.1:0-6628 GCA_036566085.1 Propionibacteriaceae bacterium | reverse complement strand
GCAATGTTTCTCGCTGCTCGCGCCAATGCCACAGGGCCCGCCGAGGCGGGCCCTGTGTCTTGATCAATCGCTAGAACGAGATCAGCGCTGGTCTCCTAGCAGCGCGTCCAGACGCGGGGTATTGCTACCGGGACTGCCGCTGTAACTTGGCGCTTCCCCCCGATGCTGAGGCTGATCAGCGCCGCCATGCTCGCCCTGTTGACCGGTGCTAATTCCGTTCGAGCTGCTCTCGGTCGGCTTCACATCGCGCACCACATCGGGAATCTCACCAGGCTCGGCCCCGCCTGCCTCCAGTGTCTCGATCTGCTTGCGCAGATGCGTGGTGAGGTTGGTACGGTACGCGGCCTCGAAGTTGCGCAACGCCGCGACGGCGGCCGTCAGGTCGTCACGCTGCCTCTCCAGGTCACCGAACATCTCCCCGCGACGACTCTCGATCTCCCGATCGAGCTTCTCCGCACGACTGTGGGCGTCGGCCTGCAGCCGCTCCGCATTGACCCGAGCTTCAGACTCCACCCGCTCGGCCCGCGTACGAGCATCCGTGGTGAGCTGATGAGCGGTCCGGTTGGCCTCCTCGCGGATCCGGTTGGCGTCCTCGGTGGCCTCCTCAACCAGCCGCTCGGCCTGCTCGGTCGACATCTCGACCAGGCGGACCACCGCGGCACTGGCCTCCTTGCCCGTTGTGACCACGATCGTGCCCGATTGTTGCTGCGCCGATGCAGTCTGGGGCGGTGCCGGCTGGCGTGGCTGGGGTGCCTGGACCGTGGGGGCGGCCGGAGCTATCGGCTGCTGAGGAGGAGGCGCGGCCTTCAGTGCCTCGATTTGCTTTTTCAGATTCTGGTTTTCCTCGATGAGTTGCGCGAAGCTCTCTTCGACCTCGTCAACGAACTCGTCAACCTCCAACACCTCATAGCCCGACTTGCGGGCCATCCGGAACCTCTTGTTGCGGACGTCGTCGAGCGTCAGCGTCATCGTGCACCTCGATATCTAGGTGGGACTTGGGGTGAGGCCGTCACCTCCACCCGCCCTACCGTACCCAATTTGGTGAGGGTGCACAGCCGAGCCAAAGAAGTCTCGAAAGACACCGCGAAGTCAGCAAAGACGCTGCCGGACGGACGGGTCAGAAGAACAACCTGTGGTTGACCTGCATCAAAATGCTGACCAGGATCGCGAGACCGATGAACGCCAAATCGAGCATCATGTTGCCAACCCGGACCGGCTTGAGCACCTTGCGTAGCAGCCGCAGCGGCGGGTCGGTAATCGAGTAAATGATCTCGGCGAAGACCAGCATTGGTCCTCTGGGTTCCCAGTCACGGACAAGCACCGGGACCCAGGACAAAATCATGCGCGCGAACAGGATCAGCAGAAAAATCCACAAGATCCAGTTGATGATAAGTCCCACGACAACCACGGTTGAGGCCCTGTCTGTATTGCTATGGATTGCTTATGGCTTGCTTCGGTGTACCACGTGTGTGACACCAGCCTAGGCGCAGACCGAGCCGGCGGAGTCCCGAGCTAGCTCTGGTTGAAGAAACCGCCTGCAATCCGTTCCTTGTCTTCCGCCGCCACGGTGACATCGTGTGGCGAGAGCAGGAACACCTTGCTGGTGACGCGTTCGATACTGCCACGCAACCCAAAGATGAGACCAGCGGCGAAGTCGACCAGGCGCTTGGCATCGACATCTTCCATGTCGGACAAGTTCATGATGACTGGCACACCATCACGGAAGTGCTCGCCAATGACGCGCGCCTCGTTGTATGTGCGGGGATGAACAGTGATGATTCGTGACACATCGGCCGTCCGTGCGTGAGGAGCGAGAGTCGTCGTACCGGCTGACGAGGCAGAGGCATGTGTTGCCGCAGTTTTGGCTGCAGTTTTGGCGGGGGCGGTTTGGGCTGGCGCGGTCTGGCGCCGACTTTCGAGGGGAGTCACCGTAGCCGGCATATCCGGTACCGCGAGCGGCTCATCCGCGTTGTCCTCCTCGATCAACTCCTCGTAGTTGGCGGCATCGGTGTAGGCAGCGTCGTCATAATCGTTGTACCGATCGTCGGTGACTAAGCCCAGCCAAGCTGCTGCGCGCTTTAGTCGTTCCGCCATCTCATCCGCCTCGAATCTGGGCCTTTTCTAAACGGGCCTTGCTACCGGGCCACAATTGCGCCTGCGCCGCAGGCAGCGCTCTGCTGCTGAGATTACCGTCCGGGCATCTCGATGATCGGGCCCGACACGCGCTACTTGAGGAAGTCGGGAACGTCAAGATCATCCTCGAAAGAGGGAACCCTCGGAGGCACAGTGACCCGAGAAGGCGGTAGCGGTACCGGCGGTGGATGCAACGCTGGCGCCGTACTTTCTGCCGGGGCCGTGTAGCTGGTTGAGCTGTGGTTATTCGAAGCGACGGCAGGTTCCGGCTCTGCAGGTGTCGGGGTTGGTCGCGTCTGATGCGTACGGAGGTCGGCGGCGCGGCTGATGCCTGGCTGGCGGCGCGGCGGTTGGCCGCCCTCAAAGCCGGCTGCAATAACGGTTACCCGTACCTCGTCTCCGAGCGCGTCATCGATGACGGTACCGAAGATGATGTTCGCATCCTCATGGGCAGCACCCTGGATCAGGTTGGCAGCGGCAGACACCTCGAAGAGCCCAAGATCGGAGCCGCCCGCGATGGAGAGCAGGACACCATGAGCGCCGTCGATACTGGCCTCCAGCAGTGGCGACGACACCGCTGTTTCAGCTGCCGCCCGGGCCCGGTCCTCGCCGCGAGCCGAGCCGATGCCCATCAGCGCCGAACCCGCATTCGACATAACGGCTTTCACGTCGGCGAAGTCCAAATTGATCAGGCCAGGTGTGGTGATCAGGTCGGTGATGCCGGAGACGCCTTGCATGAGCACCTGGTCAGCCTGCTTGAAGGCGTCCAGAATTGCGATCTGGTGATCGATCATCTGCAGCAGTTTGTCGTTGGGAATCACGATCAACGTGTCAACCTCTTCGCGGAGGCCAACGATGCCCTGCTCCGCTTGGAGGGCCCGGCGCTTTCCTTCGAAGGAGAACGGCCGGGTGACAACGCCGATCGTCAAAGCGCCGAGCGCTCGCGCGATGCGAGCGACTACGGGTGCACCGCCGGTGCCGGTACCGCCGCCCTCCCCCGCAGTCACGAACACCATGTCAGCGCCCTTGAGCGCATCTTCAATGTCTTGGGCATGGTCCTCGGCCGCCTGGCGACCCTTGTCGGGATCCGCGCCAGCACCCAGACCACGGGTGAGATCGCGGCCAATGTCCAGCTTGACGTCAGCATCGCTCATCAGCAACGCCTGCGCGTCAGTGTTCACGGCAATGAACTCGACGCCCCGAAGTCCGGCCTCGATCATCCGGTTGACTGCGTTGACGCCGCCGCCGCCGACGCCCACGACCTTGATAATCGCCAAGTAGTTCTGTGACGCAGAAACCACGGTTCCGCCTCTTCTTTCATGTCTGCGGACAAGTGGTCGCACCAGGTCTCAACGTGAGGTCAACCGTTAAGTTGCCACGGTGGGGAAACGGCGCGGTGTTCATTGAGGCTACGAGATGGCGACCAGTGATCATGTCGTGACACGCCACGATCAGCGATTCATCTGAAATTTCTATACCTCAAGTTGAGCTTTAATCATCAATCGCTGGGTTGTTCGCGATCACAAGCGTTCAGATGACCCGAAGTTTTCGCCAGAAGTCGGGTCGTCTGCGATCACAATCGCGCCGGACAAGCGACGGTCCGAAATCGAGTCCAGGTTGCTCGAGGAGAACTGTTCGCTGGCTCAGCGAACGGCAGGATTGTGTGGACTAGAGACGTCGATCGAGGACCCGAGCTTCCTCTTGAGCAGGGCAGTTACGACGTCGGCTTTTAACTCGGAGTCCGCCGAGCTACCCCAGGTCACCTTCGGCCCAGAGTTTCGCAAGCTCAACACAATGTGGTCGCCGCTAGTGGCTGTGATCCGATCAACCTTCCCGCGCAGCTTGCCCGGAAGCGCTGCGGCGACCGCAGCAACATCACGAAGCAGCGAGGCATCCGTAGGGCTGACCTCGGCTAGTACCACCTGCGAAGGCAGCGTTGGCTGGGTTTGGTAAGCGACACCGAATTTGTCGACGACCAGGTAACCGTTCGGCTGGGATATCGCAAACACCGGCCGACGCTCGACGATGGTGATGGTAATAGTGCTTGGCCAGTCGCGCGTAGCACTGGCAGTCTCGACGGCTGGCAGGGCCATGGCTCGCTTGGCAATTTCATCCAGGTTCTGACGAGCCAGAGGCACGCCGACTGGGATCTGCACCGCAAAGCTCACCTGGGCCGGGGTGAGATGACGCATGCCGATCACATTGACGCGCTGGGTCACAAAGGCTGTTGAGAAATAGACCACCCAGATGCTGCCGCCGAGGAGCACGAGCACCAGCAAGATCGCGGTAATAGCCAGGGCCTTACGGCGCCAAGACCGGCGCGACTTCCTCCGCCGACGGGTGCTTGCGGGTCGCCTACGCCGGCTCGTTCCAGTGCGCCGACTGGCCTTAGTACGCCGGCTGGACACAGCCGTTGCTGTCACTGCGCGACCTCGGCAAGCCGCTGAATCTCGGCGACGATCTTGGGCGCGACCTTGGTGACGTCGCCGCATCCAACCGTGATCACCAGATCGCCGGGTCGAGCAATCCGAGCCACAGTCGGTGCCGCCTCATCCCAGATGGGTTCGTAGGTTACGTGTGCAGTGCCCGGAGCGACCGCATTGGCGACCATGGCGCCGTCAATGCCCGGAATTGGATCCTCGCGGTCGCCGCAAACATCCATCACGATGGCCTCGTCGGCCTGCTCCAGTGCCTGTGCGAGCTCCCGCCAGAAGTCTCGAGTGCGGGTGTAGAGGTGCGGCTGGAAACAGACGACGACCCGACCGTCACCAACACCGGTGCGAGCCGCAATCAAGGTGTTAAGCACTTCGGTGGGGTGATGAGCGTAGTCGTCGTAAACCCGGACATTGTTGGGCTTACCAATCAGCTGGAATCGCCGGTACGTGCCCTGGTACTTCGACAGCTGATGACGTGCATCAGCCGCATCGGCCCCTAGCCAGACGGCGACCGCGTACGCCGCCGCGGCGTTCAGTACGTTGTAGTGGCCCGGCACCGACAGCTGCACCGGCCCAACGTGACCGTCCCAGTGGAGCTCGAACGTCGACCCGGTGCCAGCCAAGCCAACGTCAGCAATCAGGACGTCCGCCTGCGCCGAGGTGCCAAATGTCATGACCGCGGGGCCTAGCACTCCGGCGGCCGTCCGCTGCCGGACCCGCTGGGTCAATGCGACAGCTCCAGCATCGTCAGCGCTAGTGACGAGCAGCCGGACCGAATCTGCCATCGCGAAGCGGAGGAAACCGTCGGCGTAGTTCTCCGCACTCCCCCAGTTGCTCAGATGATCAGGGTCGATGTTGGTAACTACCGCGATCTCGCGCGGGTATTGCAGAAAGGAGCCATCGCTCTCGTCGGCCTCGATGACCATGATGTCGCCGCCGCCGAGATGACCACCGGTAGCGGTGCCTGTCAGCGCCCCGCCGATGACGAACGACGGGTCAAGGCCACAACCACTCAACACATGCGCGATCATCGCCGTCGTTGTGGTCTTGCCATGAGTTCCCGCGACCGCAATACCCCGGCGACCCAGCATCAGCGAACCGAGAGCGGCACTGCGGTGCAGCACCCGCAGTCCCCGGCGCCGAGCTTCGGCCAGCTCGGGGTTGCTGTCTCGGATGGCTGAGGATGCCACAACCGTTGTGGCATCGCCGAGTTGCTCAGCCCGGTGTCCGACATAGACCCGAGCCCCTTGCGCCTCGAGCGAGCGCAGATATTTCGAGTCCTGTCGGTCGCTGCCGCTCACCGGGATGCCCTCGGCCAGCATCACCGAGGCGATGCCATTCATGCCAGAGCCCCCAATGGCAATGAAATGCACCGCACCCAGCTCGTCCGGTTTCGGCAGCTGGATGGGAGTGATCAGACCCATCAGCGGATCACCTCCAGAACTCGTGACGCCAACACGGTAGCTGCGTCCAGCCGCGCAACGCCCGCCAGCGCCTTAGTCATTCCGGCAAGCCGGTCCGGATGTGCAAGAAGGGTAGGAATCTCCTGACCTACCCAGATGGGCGTGCAGTCGCTATCGGCCAACATGATGCCGCCACCTGCATTGACCACGAGTTCTGCATTGAGGGCTTGCTCGCCATTGCCATGCGGATACGGCACGAATACGGCAGGAAGCCGCACAGCAGCGGTTTCGAGCACCGTATTGGCGCCGCTGCGAGCCAGCATCAGATCCGCAGCGGCGTATGCCCGCTCCATATGCTCCACATACGCCAGCGGCTGGTACACAGCACCGGTCCGCTCGTCGACACTCCGCTCGATCCCAGGAATGAAGTTCTTAGGTCCCAGTACGTGCAGCACCTGAATTCCCTGGGCCAGTAAGTCCGGCCAGGCCCCTGCCACGGCAGTGTTGATCTGCAATGCGCCTTGGGAGCCTCCGCTGACCAGCAACGTGGGAAGGTCGGGGTTCAAATCGAAGCCAATGCGTGCCTCGCCCCGTAGCGCGGCCCGGTCCAGATCGGTGATCGCGCGCCGGATGGGCAGCCCGATGCTGTGCGCGTGC
>DATCXA010000020.1:0-7845 GCA_036566085.1 Propionibacteriaceae bacterium | reverse complement strand
CTTGACGTCCTCTGTTGTCACAGGTTCACCTCCTTCACCGAGATGTCGCCAACTCAGAGCTTAGCGGAGATATTTCCTCCGGTTAGCCTTGTGCGCTCGACGAGGCGGAGGCAGGATAGATGGAGGAAAAGTCTCCGTTTTGATGGGAAGGCGAGATTCGTGGCAACGAGTGAAGAGCAGCAGATCCTCCGGCTCCAGGATCGGTTTGATACAGCCGAGCTCGACGACGACCGAGATGTGCTGCAGGAGCTGATCGCCGAGGACTTTCAATCCATTGGGCCGAGGGGTTTCGTACTGGACAAGAAGCAGTGGATCAACCGACATGATCATTTTCACTATGCCGCGCTGGAAACCAGCGAACACGAAGTCCGGCTGTACGACGGCGCCGCGATCGTACGCGATGTGCAACGCAACACTGGAATCCACGATGGGCAAGAAAGCCGATACGTGATGCGCGTGGGCCAGGTTTGGGTCAACCAGTTAGGCAAGTGGCGATTGGCGGGCATTCAGTTCAGCCCATTGGCTCAATGATGACCAAGGCCCTCAGCTGCGCTAGGTCGCTGGAGTCACCCGTTCCAGACCAGCGATGTGCCATGACAGGCCGCGGTGCTGATAGCTCAACGACATACCCTGTGCCTGTGCGGTCTTGATCATTGCGGCGGGCGGATGCACGAATGCGCGGAAGTCGCTTCCGCGTAGGCGATGCAGCAGGTTCTCGCAGCGGATGATCATTCGGCTGAACAGGTTCCGCTGCGGATAGGAGAAGACCAAGAGCCGATTCGCGTGGTTGGCGGCTGCCGAAATCAGTCGCTCATAGTCGGGGTAGCAGCACACCACTCGGTGCAGCACTACGAAGTCTGCTGATTCGACCTCGTCCGGCGAGCTCGCAATATCGACAAGCCGACGTTGCACCCGATCGGCTAGCCCGGAGCCTCGCAGCAGCGCCGCAGCCTCCGCCTCGTAGTTGGGAGAGATCTCGAGGTTAGTGGCCTTCCATGCGCCGCGAGACAACAGCTCTATCTGGATCTCCCCCACTCCTCCACCGATCTCCAGCACTGACGCGCCGTGGATGTCGCGGTCAGTCAGGAAGGAGAGCAAGCGGTGCTCAGTCGGATCCAGACCACGCTTGCGATACGTACGGGCGGCCCGTTTGGCGAACCGATCACTGAACACCGTCTGGTAGCCAGTGCCGCCGCAACAGTCGCTCATGCATACAGTCTGCTCGCAACCGTCCGCCACGTAGGGCATGATCACTCAGAACAGCGAGCGGAGGCGCAATGGCGGAGAACCCCATAGAACACCTGGCAGAAAGCGCATGCCTGGAGCTGCTCAGGGATCATCACTTCGGTCGAGTGGCTTTCGTGGAGCAGGCCGACGGCCCCCCGGTGATCATGCCCGTGAACTACTTGATGCACCGCGAGGCCGTGGTTTTTCGAACCGATCCGAACAGCAAGCTGGGCCGTGCGGTGCGCTCGACAACGGCTGCGTTCGAGATCGACGGAATTGACGAGCGGGAGAGAACGGGCTGGAGCGTTGTGGTGGCCGGGCAGGCCGAAGAAGTCGTGGACCGCAACGAGCTTGATGAGCTCCGTCAGACTCCGCTGCTGCCATGGGCTCCCGGGGATCGCTCTCAGTACGTCCGGATTACACCCGAGCTGGTGACCGGCCGCTGTATCAGTGTTGCCGAGCTGCCCTCGAACTGGTGGGGCTAGCCATGCGATACCGGAGTGTCCTCGCGCTGCTAGCAGTTCTGCTATTGGCCGGGTGCACAATCATCAGGGGCTCCGGCCAGGTCAGCAGCGAGTCCCGTCAGGTCAGCGGCTTCACCAAGGTCGAGCTCAGCGGATCCGGAGAGCTCAAAATCGAGCAAACCGGAACCGAGTCGCTCACCATCTCGGCCGAAGACAATGTGCTGCCCAAGATAAGCAGCGAGGTATCGGGTCGCACCCTCATTCTGGGGTCCAAGAGCAACGCCAAGATCATCCCGACAAAGCCGATCAGCTACTCGTTGACCGTGAAGGACCTTACTGGCCTTGCTGTGTCCGGGTCCGGCAGCGTCACATGTCAAAGCTGGCGACTCCCGGACTGAGTACCGACATCAGCGGCTCTGCAGCGATCACCGCCAGTGGCACCGCCGATGATCAAGATCTGAAGATCTCCGGGTCCGGCCGGTTCGAGGCCGAACAACTGAGAAGTAAGACGGTGAAGGTAGACATGTCAGGTAGCGGCATTGTGAGTGTTTATGCCAGCGACGTGCTGGACATCCACATGAGTGGCAGCGGGACACTGACCTATACCGGAGATCCGAAGCAGGTCACTCAACAGATCTCCGGGTCTGGGAAGTTGATCAAGAAGTAGTCGAGTCCCGCACTTCTGATGGAGGCGCAGCTACCGGCTTTCGCAACGCACTCCTGGCTAGCGCTATGGCGGCAATGATCGCAGCAACGCCGTACACGATGGACAGCAACCAGTACCTGGTGGCTCCGTCGATGCCACCCACGAAGAGGCCCTGCGAGAGGTTGATAGCGCCGTGGAACAAGGTCGCGATGAGAACGCTGCCGAGCGTATGGAAAAAGACCCAGGTCATCAAGATCGAATATTCGATAGTCAGTAGCACGAACGCGGTCAATGGCAACCCGTACTGCGGCGTGCCAGGCACCAGGAACGTAGGCAGATGCCATAGTCCCCAGAGCAGACCTAAGATCAAGCTTGCCGTGAGGGCGGACCGCTTCTCCAGCAACCGCGGCAAGGCGTAGCCACGCCAGCCCAGCTCCTCGCCGACGACAAGTACGAAAAGCACGAGCTCAATCGGTGCCAGTGCGCCGACACGAATGAACTCGGTCGCACCGGCCAGGTATGCCAGAGCCGCTGTGGCAAGCGACAGAATCGTCGGCAGGCCGAGCGCGATGACGTACCAGGGCACTCCGACACGCCACAAGACGACCCGGCCCAGCAACGCCGTAACGCCCGATTTGCCGTCTGTGACTGCCGCCATGATGATCGCGGCAATGGCCGGACCGAAGAGCCCAAAGATGCCCAGCAGCGGTGAGAACTTCAGTAGCGGGTAGATCCACCAGGTAAGCAGGTACGCCAGAACAAAGAACGCAATCAGCGGATGCTTCCTCATCAGCCTCCCAATCACTCTTAAGAAGTCAGCCGGCCTGTGCGGGCTGTGTGACGGCCGGCTCGGCAACTCCCTCACGTCGTGCCAAGAGCGCAACGCCTACCGATCCCCAGAGCAGGGCTAGCAAGAGATTTTCAGCGGCCCTGAAGATCGCGTTCGCAACATCGCCCAGTGGGAAAGCCACAATGAGCAGCACGCCGCACCACCACGGCAATATCCGGGCACGGAGAATGATCACGCCGAGCAGCACAGAACCAATGAGCACCGCCAGTCCAGCGCCAATGCGAACGTTGCCAAGTGACTCCCGACCCGCCACCATACCGATCATCCTAAGGACAATCATGATCAAGTAACCAGCGATGGTGAGCACCGTTCCGGTGGTCCCCAGTCGGCCGTACCGCGGCCTTCCGCTGTGCAAGGCGTGAATCCCGAGCACGGCAATGATGACCGCGATGTAGGCCGCGACGACGACGCCGAGGTAAAGATAACTGGCGACCGAATCATAGATTCTCTGGAGAGGACTCAACTGTTCGAGAATGGCCGACACAATGAAGAGCGCGGCGGCCACGATACCTGCTATCCCGCCCCATTTGATCCTTGATGACATGATCACACTCCTTATCTGTTGCGTTTCGGGCAGCTCGAGACCGTCGTTTTGTTCAGACGACTGGTCCGACCCTCTCCGGCTCTGTCTGAGGAAGCGATTCCTCCTGCTTATGGTTCTTGCGCGAGAAATTCGCGGGTCCGCAGATGACAATTACCAGGACCGCTACGACAATCCACACCAACGCCAGCAACCATGACTCACGAGTGGAGTCCGCGCCAGAGAACATCGGGGAGAAGAAACTTCCAGAAACTGCGTTGTTCGCCGCGTGCATCAACATGATGATCAGCACGCTGCCACGGGCGTTGTTGAACACCCAGTTGAAAACGATCACAGCAGCAAGAATCAGCACGATATCTGAATAGGAGACCTGCCCAACCACCATGAGAGGCAGATGCCAGACGGCGATGAGAACGCCGAGGATCAAGCTGGCAACGAGTGCGGACCGGCGGTACTGCAAGAGGCACTGCATAGCCCCTCCAGCCGGGCTCCTCCCATGCGCCGCCGACGCCCGGAACGAGAAGGACGACCGCAAAAGTAGAAAAGAGGCCAGGCCAAGCGCCGAGTTGGGCTGGAGAGGGAGCTTCAGCACCCAGCTTGACGTTGAGCACAGTTGCGACGGCGGTAAGCACTACCGGCAGCAACAGCGCCACCACGTACCATCCGGGCGCAACACGCCAGCGAACCATCCTGCGGAAGAGCCCGACTAGTCCTGCCTTGCCCTCAGTTAGTGCAAGTACCACGATCGCAGCAACGAAGGGTCCGAAGCTCGCGACCGGATTCGGAAACAGTCCGAGTGCATACAGAGGCCACGCCCACCATGACAATGCGTAGGAAAGCAGAAAGAACGTTGTCAGCGCATGGCGCCGCACGAGGGCTGATATTGCAGACATGTCGAGGGTCTACCTTTCCGCCTCGGCTATCTCGGCTGATAACTCATCCACCACACTGGCCTAATACTGATGGGCGCGATAGTGGGTGCGCCGGTACGGACCCGGGGCGGTTTTCTGGTAAGCCCGTGATCGACTGTCAAAAGCGGACCCGGCCCGGCTGGGATGGAAATTTGAGCGGACACCTTCGTATCCGGCTGCCCTAGCATCAGCTCATGGGTCGACGAGTCCTGATCCTCGCAGCCGGGATCGGCTCGGGTCACAACATCGCAGCTGGTGTTCTCGAGTCGTGTTTTCGGACCGCTCCTGAAGTCGATGCTGTGGAGAGGCTGGACATCCTCGAGTCGACCAACGAGGTTTACCGCACGCTCTACGACGACGGTTACTTTGCCCTTGTCGAAGCCGCTCCATGGCTGGTCGGCTGGGGTTACGACGCGAACGATCCACCATTCAAACTGGCGCACTGGACTTCGTTGTGGGATCGCATCAACACGACTGCGACCTCCAAAGCAATTAGGGCCTTTCGCCCCGACATCGTGGTCTGCACTCATTTTCTGCCGACGCGACTGGTATCGCTGATGCTGACTCGTGGCGTTCTCGAGGCGACATTGGCGGTCGTCACCACCGACTACGACTTTCAGGGACTGTGGTTGAGCAGTGCGTTCAATCACTTCTTCGTTGCGCGCGACGAGACCAAGGCACATATGGCCGCAATCGGGGTGCCATCTGATCGCATCACCGTCTCTGGGATACCAGTTCGACCAGGTTTAGGGGATTCAGTCAACCGGGAGGCGATCCTTCAGCGTTACGACCTGCGGCCTGATCGGCCGATTCTGCTGATTTCGGCCGGAGCCGCCGGTGGCGAGTACACCCAGACGATCGTGCAGCAGACATTTCGAATGCACAACGACTTCCAAGCCGTGGTGGTGTGCGGGCGTAACGCACAACTGAAGACTCAAATTGAGGGTCTGGTGGCCATGCGCCGCAACCAATATCGCGTGCTGGGTTACACCAATGACATGCCCGATCTCATCCGGGCGGCGACGTTGTTCGTCGGTAAGCCGGGCGGGCTCAGCTCTTCAGAGTGCATGGCGGCAGGCCTGCCTATGGTCTTGATCCATCCGATTCCGGGTCAGGAGGTCCGAAACAGCGACTTCTTGCTGGAGGAGGGCGCTGCGGTGCGCTGCAACTACGAGACGACAGTGGGGTACAAGATCGATCAGCTGCTGGCTGAACCCGATCGGATCACGCGCATGGCTGAAAATGCCAGGCGGATTGGGCGGCCCGAGGCTGGCCCGCAGATCGCTTCCCAGGTGCTGCATGATCAATCTCCGCCGCTGTGGATTAGCCATGCCGCCCAGAAGTCGGTGCTCGCCTCCAGTGAGCGGGGAATTGCCGCCGCCAATCTGTACGCCGGCCGTCGTGTCCGGACCTTGATCGACGCTCCGACCGGCAGGTCAGCCGGTGTGATCACAACTGCTCAGCTGGACGAGCTGCTACCAGCGGAGGCAAAGGCCTCGTCTGGGACCAGCCTCTCGCTGTCAGCTGATCAGATCAGCAGGCTGCGCGGGCGTACCGAGCCTGGACTCTCGTTTACGCTGCGCCGAATGTTGGGGAAGGCGAGGGCACTGAAGCTCGAGCTCCGGCCGTGAGCAGAATGGCTCAAACTCCGGACTGTGCCTCGACTTTGCCTGCTGCGACAGCATCTGCCAGCGCTGCGTGATCACGTTCATTTTGATCGGCGTACGCCTCGGCGAAATCGGCTATCGCGTTGTCGAACTTGCTTGAGCCGCCGAGGTAAGAGGCGATGGCAATCCGGTCACCGGCACGGGCGTGGGCGCGAGCCAGAGTCCAGCCGCAGAGCTGCGCGTACAACTCCATGCCGGCAGGGATCATTTCCTCTATTACGGCGGACATCTTCCAGTCGCGTAGCTGCCGGATGTAGTAGTCCATGTATCGCCCGCCTGTCGGTCGCGCCCTCAGCCAACCGAGGAAGATGTCACTGGATGCCTGCATGAGGTGCTGACCGGCGACCACACGCTCTCCGTTGTTGCGGTACTCCGATTGGCCCGCATAGCCGGCGAGGGCCGAGGGTCCGGCCTGTTTGGCCTGGAGCAGCAGGGCTTCCGCCTCGACGCCGGCCTCCAACAGCAGAATCCAGGCCCGGGTGCCGACACTGCCCACTCCGACAACTTTGTGCGCAATGTCGGTAAGCGTGAAGTGATCCAGCAGGTGCCGCCGATCGGATTGCAGGGTCTTGCCATAGTTCGCGACTAGGCCGCGAAGCCGGTCGAACAGAGTGTCTGGGTCCAGCTCAGTCATGTCCTCAAACCGGATGATCAGCGGCGGATTGCTGATGATCCGACGTTGGCCATCGACGACAGAGGTCAGCTTTCCAATTGCCTGCAGGCTGTCGCGGGTGTGGGCCTTCGCCAGCGCATTCTCGGCCGCCTTGAGCCTCGCCTTGTGCTTGTTCAACTTCCGCGTGCTGAGGGTGGCCTTGTAGTCAGCGATAGCTTGTTCGATCTCGAGGTGCTCATACCAGACTGTGAGGATCGGCTGCCCCGCGAAGGTTCGCATTGCTGTGCGGTAGGTCTCGACCGCAGCCAAGGTGGCCTTGCGGTACTGCTTTCTGCTGAACCCGTTATCGCGTCCCGCGACCACGAAGCTTGCGGCCAGTCGCTTGATATCCCATTCAAATGAGCCCGGCAGTGTCTCATCGAAATCGTTGATATCGAACACCAAGCGACGCTCAGGCGAGGCGTATGCGCCGAAATTGGACAGGTGAGCATCACCGCATAGCTGAGTTCGCAAGCCTGACGTCGGGGTCGATTTGAGATCGGCCGCCATCACCAGTGCCGCGCCGCGATAAAAGGTGAATGGTGATACCAGCATCCGGCCATGTCGTATAGGAACTAAGTCAGGTACGCGGTTCTCGTCTTGGCCAAGCAGTAACCGGATTGGGTCGCGTGACCGCTTTGGCTGGAAATCTGCGTGCGATTCCAAGGGAACCTTCGCTCGTACGGCCTTCCCAGATGCGGCGCGTTCTTCGGGCGTCGGCCTATCGGCAGCGGCAGCTTCTTGAGTCGGGGCGGGCGCCCGCTTTCGAGCCGTCTTACGGGACACCTCGAGCGGTTCAGCGGTCTTGGCTGTCATGTCTGCCTTTCTCCCACACCTGAGGTCAGTAAGCATCACCCGGCGGAGGTGAATTGCGGCCGTCGCCCTCA
>DATCXA010000016.1:0-2186 GCA_036566085.1 Propionibacteriaceae bacterium | reverse complement strand
TTCGGGCCTGGCGTTGGCCACATTGCGACCGAGCCCAACTACTCCGGCGGTGAGCAGGAGAAGGAAGAACTCGTCAACGTCGTCAAGCTGACACCCAAGGGTCTCGCTGAGTTCAGCGCCGAAGCATTGAAGCTCGACAAGCACGCCCACAAAGAGTCCAATGTCTTTGCCAACTCCGACGCAGCGAAGCGCGCCTGATCCGTAAACCGAGCTCCCTCCACAACCTTGTCAGGTGGAGGTCTTGATGAGACGTGGGCTCGGGCTTCGCTAATCGGCTTTCGAGTTGCCCGCCAGGTATGCGACGATGCGGCGCAACTGTTCGGCGTAGGCCGAAAGGAACTCGGGCGAGTCCGCCGGCTTACCGGTGATGCGCCGCACAATCTGTGGGATCGCCGTCGGCGCGAAAGCGGCGGCGAACAGCATCAGCAGCACGTAGCCAGGATCGAGGTCCTCGGCAAGCTCACCATTTAGCTGGCGGCGGCGTAGGTCTTCGACAATCGCATGAAAATAGGCGTCGGCTTCCGCGTCGTCGTCACTGTCATTGCCGCTCAGTCCCTGCCAGGCCAGGAGCCTGGCCCACTGGCGGTGATCGACGCTGGCTTGCAGGAAGTTGCCCACCACCTCATAGATCGGCATATCCGGCTGGTTGAGTGCCGCACTCATCGCCTGCCAGCGTGCGGATAGCTCTCGGTACAGACCTTCCTTGCCGTCGAAGTAGTAGGAGATCAGCTGCTGGTTGACACCAGCTCGCCTAGCGATTGCGCTAATCCGGCTGCCGGCATATCCGTGCTCGCCGAACTCCACGAGGGCTGCTTCCAGGATTCGCTCGCGGGTGCGCTCCGGGTCACGCTTGCGTTGCTCACCCCGTGGGGACCGGCGCGCAGCACTCATATCCGTCAACCTATCCCAAATTGCACTATGTCATTCATTCTATTGACTAAATCAACTATTTATTTGATATAAGTGATCGAGCGAGTGATACTGATGCGCATGACACCTAGTACGGGACCTCGCGTCATGATCATCGGCGGTGGGATCGGCGGGCTCTGCCTGGCTCAAGGGCTGCGCAACGCCAGCATCGACGCCACCGTCTACGAGCGCAGCTTGACCCGCACCGACTGGCTGCAGGGTTACCGCATCCACATCAATCCGCACGGCAGCCGAGTGCTGCATGACTGTCTGGAACCGGCCAGTTGGCAGGCGTTCTTGGACACGGTCTCCCGCAGCGGTGGCGGCTTTGGCTTTACCACAGAAAAGCTCCAGGACCTGCTTCGCTTTCGGGCGGACGAAGTCGCCCCTGCCAGCACGGATCCAGCCGATCGGCATTATGGAGTTAGCCGTATCAGCCTGCGGCAGGTTCTCTTGTCCGGAATGGATGATCTGGTCCGGCTCGGGAAGACCTTCGAGTCCTACGAAGTGCTGTCGGATGCGCGCGTCACCGCCTGCTTTGCCGACGGCACTTCCGACACCGCCGACCTGCTCATCGGGGCAGACGGGGCCAATTCGCGCGTCCGCCGCCAACTGCTGCCTCATGCGGAGCGCAAGGACACCGGGATAGTCGCTGTCGCTGGCAAGCACCGGTTGACTGAAGAGAGCCTTGCCAGGCTGCCGGCAGTGCTCACCACAGATGCCAACATGATCATTCCCGCCAGGCGCGGATTCCTCTTCACGGCCGTATGGCAACACGATCGCCGTACGGTCAGCGCAGGTGGCGATCTGCCATCGGGTTTTCTCCTCGACGACACCGCCGACTACACCTTCTGGGCCTACGCCGACGCGGCCGGGCAGTTCCCTGAAGGCCTGAGCGAGCTGCCCGGAGATCGGCTCGCGGGCCTGATCTTGGACAAGACCCCGGATTGGGCGCCGGGACTGCGGAACCTGATCAGCGGCTCGGATCCGACCACTGTCAATGTCGTACGGGTTCGAAGCGCATCACCGGTCGCGGCCTGGGCGACGGGCCCGGTGACGCTGCTCGGCGATGCCATCCACAACATGACACCGATGGGCGGCATCGGTGCGAACACTGCGCTGCGCGACGCCGACCTGCTGCGCCGCCAGTTGATCACCGTGAGCCGCAACGAGCTGCCGCTCATCCCGGCCATTCACGCGTACGAGGCACGGATGCTGGACTATGGCTTCGCGGCCGTGAAGAGCTCGTTGCGCAACGCTCGGCAGGCAGGCTCGGC
>DATCXA010000003.1:0-2761 GCA_036566085.1 Propionibacteriaceae bacterium | reverse complement strand
GTGGCTTGACGTCGGGCGAGACACCCAGGTAGCGAAGCGAGCCATCGACCGGGTCGTCGACCTGGTTCTTGAGGTTGGGATCCGCGAACGCCTCGTTCCTGAACGTCGGCTGCATCCCGTTATCGACGCGCGAGTCGAGGGTGCCCACCTTGATGCGCGCGTCTATGTCGTCGAGGTTGGTGATGTAGTCGATCGTGATCTCGTCTGCCTTCGGCGTACGGATCTGATCGGTCGACTGATCCCAATTGGGGTTTCGCTCGAAGGTGACACCAGTGTCGGGGTCATACTTCGTGATCTTGAATGGGCCGGTGGAGACGGGGTGCCGGGTGTAGTTCTCGCCGTCGTCCTTAGCCTGCGGGATCGGCGAGCTTGGCCCCATCGCCATCAAGTAATCGAACGACGCGTAGGGCTGAGCGAGGTGGAAGACGATGGTCTTGTCGTCGGGCGTCTCGATCGAGGGCTTCCCGTTCACCATCGGCTGACCCGACTTGTCCTTGTACGGGCCTTTGTAGGTCGGCGTCCCCGTCTTGTTCGCGCCGTCATCCAGGAGCGGGAAGAAGTAGGCGGTCGGACCGCCATTGATGACATCGGTGGCGAATCCACGCTCAAGTGCGTACTTGATATCCGCGGACTTGACCGGCGTCCCATCGTCGTACTTCAGACCGTCCCTGAGCGTGTATGTGAACTGGGTGAAATCGGCATTCGCCTTACCTGGCGCGGTTGCCATATCCGGCACGACCTTGGACGCTTGCTTGGGGTCCGGCGCGAAGCCCATCAGATCCCGCGCATAGAGGCGCTGGAGGTTCCAGCAGAACCCGTAATAGGCACGGGCTGGGTCCCACGAATCGCAGTCGCCACCCGACCCCAGCTTGATCGTCCCTCCTTTCGCGTCAGAAGGATTCACGATTGCGCTGGTGGAGAGGTTGAAACCCGCAGCGGCACCGCTGTTGCCGCCACCCCCGTTGTTGTCATCTCCACCACCGCAGGCAGCCAAGACCAGCGCGCCGGCAGCAGCAACGGCGGCAAGCTTGGCCGAACTACGGACGTTCACCATTGCGTCGACCCCGCCTTCCCTCGTGGCGTTCCGACTGCCGTGTGGCAGCCGGACTCGGCCGATCGTCAGTCGAACGGGCCGGTGGACCGACGCGGCCGAGTACTCTGCACGTTATGGCTCACTAAGTGACGCAGAATATGTACCGGAATAGGTTGTCGCTAATTCGTGACCAAGCGGTTGTCGTCAGGCAGCGTGATTGAGGTGACGCACCGACTGAGAACCCCGTTCTAACGAGGCGCTTTTGCATTTTCTTTACGCTTTAGTGAAGCTTCTTTGGTCTCGATCCGATTTTGCTCCGGTTTTACATTTTACTTGCTAAATTCTGAATGCAGTCAATCAAATTGAGGGGCTGGGAGAATTGAACCGGCCTTGCGACATCCCTGCGTCTTTGCGGCGACCTCGTTCTGGACGGCCGTCAAGGGTCCGGGTGCCGGTGAGCATTGGCCGAGCGGGGCTTGCAGTCGAGCGATGGGTTCCGACCCCCGGCGCGTGTCTATCCCCTGTGCAGTCGACGTCAACGCCGGCCAGGACGCCGGCGAGGACACAGCCAAGAGCGCAAGCAAGGAGAGGATCTATGTCTGCCGTCCAGAAGCAGGTTCAGGAAGCCATTGATCAGTTGGTCGAGTCAGGAACCGAGCGAGGTGTGCAAGCCGCCGTCTACCAGAACGGCGAGCTCATGGTCGACGCGGTTGCCGGCGTTGCCGACTCGTCGACTGGACGTGCGGGAACGTCGGGGACGCCGTTCTACACCTTCTCGATTGTCAAGGGCGCGACCTCGACCGTGGCACACATACTCGCCGAACGCGGTCTTTACGAGTGATAGTGGCGTCCGCTGTGCGCGGGCGACGCGAAGCGCACGCGAAAACTGGCGCCTCAGCGAGGGAACGGGATGATCGCCCGGCGGTGATGCGCGGACGAAATCGACCACAACGGCCACTTCCGCGCAGCTCGCGGGCCAACCGCCTGTAGCTGGCTTGCAACCTCGTAGGTCGCGACCTGATAGAAGGGACCATGGCCGGCGTCGCAGAGTGGCTTCCTCGGTTTGACGTCCGGGAACGGCATCAGCGTGTCGTCGCGCTCGCGCCCGAGCGAGCACTGGCCGTCGCGCTGGAGACGCCTGTGTGCCCCGACCGCCTTGTGCGGCTGCTCTTCCGACTTCGCAGCTTTGGCTCGCCAACTGAGTCGATCGGCGAATACTTCGCGCACCACGGGTTTCTTGTTCTCCAAGAGACGCCCACGGTGTTCGTCTTCGGGATGGCGCTAAGACCTCGTGGGCAGCCTAGAAGGGCGGCCGATGTCACCAGCTGGCGTGCCTGGGGATCAACCGGGATCCAGATTGCCGCGGACTTCGAGACTGTGCCCGTGGCCAATGGGCAGTCGCGCATCTCCACAGAGACGCGGGTGCTTGCGCTGGACGGCAAGTCACGCCTCGCGTTCCGGATCTACTGGCTCGCGATCGGACCGTTCTCCGCGCTGATCCGCCGCCGCTGGCTGCGCGCGATCGCCGCACGATCGATTGCAACTGGTCAAGGCGGCTGACAAGCGAGCATCTCGTCAGTCATCGGGTCCCTGGCCGACCTTGGACCCTTCAGTCCCGGGATTGCAGGCATAGCGAAGGAACAGATAGGACCCGTGGCTTCGGCCGCTCAGCAGATGCGCGCGTGGCGAGCCCGCGGCGAGCAGGTCGACCCCGGCGGCCAGCGTCGG
>DATCXA010000761.1:0-5609 GCA_036566085.1 Propionibacteriaceae bacterium | reverse complement strand
GACTATGGCGCTGGTCGTCCCGCCCAGCCCTGGCCGGCTCCGCCATGCCACCAGCCTCTCGCTATCCATTGGCGGCGCGGAAAGCAATGTGGCCATCGGCCTAGCCCGACTGGGAATTCCCGCCAGCTGGATCAGCGTGCTCGGGGACGACGAGCTTGGCGAGCTGGTCTTGCACCGGCTGCGGGCCGAAGGCGTCGATACCAGCGGGGTAAGGCGAATCGCTGACCGGGCCACTGGGCTCTACCTTCGGGAGGAGGTCGCCGGGCGTTTGCGGGTGTACTACTACCGCAGCGGCTCAGCGGCTGCCACGCTGTCGCCCAATGCATTCGACCCGAGCATGCTGCAGGGAGCTGCCTTCCTTCATCTCACCGGGATTACTGGCGCGCTATCGCGAGAATGCGCCGAGTTCCTGCCGTGGGCGGCGACGACCGCGCGAGACGCCGGTGTTCGAGTGAGCTATGACGTGAATTACCGCAGCCGGCTCTGGGAACCGTCGGCGGCACAAGCCGCCACGGAAGCGCTGCTGCCATTGATCGACGTGCTGTTTGTCGGACACGACGAGGCAAACGCTCTGTGGGGTTGGGAAACTGACACCGCGCTGGAGCAGCTATCCAAGATCGGCCCAAGTGAGGTGATACTCAAGCTCGGGGCAGATGGCTGCGCAGCGATGATCAACGGCGAGCAGCTGACCTCTCTGGGCTTTCCGGCCCGACAGCTGGATCCCATTGGAGCCGGCGACGCGTTCGATGCCGGCTATCTTGCTGCCACGTTGTGGGGCTGGGCACCTGAAAAGCGGCTACGCGCCGCCAACGCGATGGGCGCGTTCTGTGTCCAGAACCTCGGCGACTACGAGGGATTGCCGAACCGACGCGAACTTGACGGTTTTCTCGAACAAATTCCAGATCTCGGGAGATGATCATGACCTCCGAGCAGTCAGCCAACCTTCTCGAGGGCGTTTATGTCGCCAACGTCACCCCGTTCCTCGACGACGATCGCTATTCCATCGAGGCCCGCGTCTACGAGGCCCACGTGCGGTGGCTAGCTGATCATGGTGTGACCGGGATCGTGCCATTCGGCACCAATGGGGAGGGTCCCTCAATCACAGCTCGGGAGAAACGACCGCTGTTCGAGGCCCTGGCGGTGGCAGCCGAGAATCTGCAGATCATCGCGACGGTGGCCGAGGCGAACCTGCCGGATACCCTCGATCAGCTCACCTTCCTGGACGACCTCCCGGTACGCGCAGTGATGGTGATGCCGCCCTACTACTTCAAACCCGTCGAGACCGAAGGCTTGAAGATCTTTTATGAGCGGGTGCTGGAGGCCACCCGGCACCCGCTGGTGCTCTATCACATTCCTAAGTACGCGATTCCCATTCCCACCGATCTTGTGATTTCCCTTCCGGTGTGGGGCGTCAAGGACTCCGGCGGGGAAGCGGGTTATGCCGGCACACTCCACGCTGCAGGAAAAGGAGTGCTGGTAGGCACCGAAGATGACTTACCTGGTCGGTTGCCAACCGCGGATGGCTGCATCTCCGCCCTGGCCAATATCGTTCCGGAGCAGGTCGTATCGCTGTACTCCCACATACGAGCCGGACGCGCGGAGGAAGCCGCCAAGCTGGCGGATCACCTGCTGAAGGTCCGGGAGATGACCAAGGAGTATGCCTCGCCGGGCATCTTGAAACGGGTTGCCGAGGAGCGCCACGGTCACCCGATGGGCACCGTACGACCGCCGCTAGTCCCGATTTCACCGTCTTTTGACGTGGTAGCAGCTACCGCGCTCGCGCTTTCTGGTCCAGAAGGCTAGGCGCAAAGGACATGGACAAGCGATGAAAGTGCTCGTTACTGACACGGAATATTCCTCCCTCGACCTCGAGAAAGGTGTGCTGGCTGCCGCAGGCCATGAGCTGGTCTTGGCCTCGTGCCGGACTGCGGATGATGTCATCGAAGCCGGGGCCGGAGTTGGCGCGATGCTGGTGCAGTACGCCCCGATCACGGCCGCCGTATTCGAAGCGCTGCCGCAACTGGGACTGGTGAGCAGATACGGCGTTGGGGTTGACGCTGTGGACACCGAGGCCGCACGCGAACACGGCGTATGGGTCTGTAATGTGCCGGACTACGGGACAACGGAGGTAGCGCTGCATGCCGTCGCCCTGCTGCTCGCGCTGTTACGCAACCTGGCCGGACATGATCGCGAGGTTCGCGCCGGGCACTGGGACTACCACCTTGGCGGTGAGCTGCGCCGGCCTAGCTCTCTGACCCTCGGAGTGGTGGGATTGGGCCGCATCGGTCGGCTGACAGCGGAGCGAGCGGCACCGTGGTTCGGCGCCGTTGTTGGCTACGACCCATACCTGCCGGATTCGGCTTGGCCTGAAGGGTTTGAGCGTGTCGACCTGCCCGAGGTGTTCACTCGCAGTTCCGCGGTGACTCTGCATCTGCCGTTGACCGACGAGACCCGTGGACTGGTAGGTTTTGATCTTCTCGAGCGCATGCCACCCGGGTCCTATGTGGTGAATACCTCTCGCGGCGGGCTAGTCGATCTTGATGCGCTGTTGGACGCACTGGAGAGTGGCCGGCTTGCCGGGGCTGCCCTCGACGTCCTGCCCCAAGAACCACCCCCGAGCGATCATCCATTGCTCACTCATCCGCGGGCGTTGATCACTCCACATGTGGCCTGGTACTCAGCCGAAGCAGAGGTCGAACTGCGGCGTAAGGCGGCTCAGAACATTGTCGACTGGGCACGAACGGGACGGCCCACATATGCGGTGGTGGAGGGCCGCTGAGGCGGATATGAAGATCACCCAGTTGACCACGTACGCAGTCCCGCCTCGTTGGCTGTTTCTCAAGATCGAAACCGACGAAGGGATTGTCGGCTGGGGTGAGCCTGTCGTGGAGGGCCGGGCCGCTACCGTCGCGAGCTGCGTGGAAGAGCTGTCTGACTATTTGATCGGTTGTGATCCACGCAATGTCGAGGATCTCTGGCAGGTGATGTATCGCGGTGGGTTCTATCGCGGCGGGCCGATCTTGATGAGCGCTATTGCGGGCATTGATCAAGCGTTGTGGGACATCAAGGGAAAGGCGTCCGGGATGTCGGTGGCGCAGCTGCTGGGCGGTCAGGTGCGTGATCGGATCAAGGTGTACTCCTGGATCGGCGGCGATCGACCCGCCGACACAGCAGTCGCTGCTCAAGCCGCGGCCGACCGGGGGTTCACCGCCGTCAAGATGAATGCCACCGAGGAACTGCAGATCATCGACACCTGGGATCGGGTGCAAGCTGCCCTTGATCGAGTGGCGGCTGTGCGGGATGCGGTACCAGGGCTAGGAATCGCCGTCGACTTTCACGGCCGAGTCCACAAGCCGATGGCCAAGGTGCTGCTGAAAGAGCTGGAGCCGTACCGGCTGATGTTCATCGAGGAGCCAGTGCTCTCCGAAAACCTCGAGTCCTTCCTGGGACCCATGATCAATACCGCAACGCCGATCGCACTGGGTGAACGACTGTACTCACGATGGGACTTCAAGTCGATCTTGGCTAGTGGTGCCGTCGATATCATCCAGCCCGATCCGTCACACTCCGGCGGAATTACCGAGACACGCAAGATCGCCACGATGGCCGAGGCGTACGACGTCGCGGTCGCCTTGCACTGTCCCCTCGGCCCTATCGCGCTCGCCACCTGTCTGCAGATCGACGGCTGTACGTACAACGCCTTCATCCAAGAGCAGAGCCTCGGTATCCACTACAACGTGGGCAGTGATCTGCTCGACTATCTGACCGATCGGTCGGTATTCGACTATGCCGAAGGCTTCGTTACTATCCCGACCGGCCCCGGTTTGGGCATCGACGTCAACGAGGACAATGTCGCGGAACGGGCCCAGCAGGGCCACCGGTGGCGCAACCCACTCTGGCGGCACGCCGACGGATCCATCGCCGAATGGTGATGCGTCGGCGATGATCAACGTTCGGGCGAGCAGGAGGAGAAGCTTGATGAACCAGCCGAGAACCTATCCCGAGGGCGTCGCCTGCTGGGTAGACATCGAGGAGGCCGACGTCGAGGAGGCGGCCCGGTTCTACGGTGTTCTCTTCGACTGGACGTTCGTCGAGGCTGCACCGAAGCGGCGTTACCTCATTGCTCAGCGCGGTGGCCAGGATGCAGCGGGGATCGGTCAGCCGCCTGCCGTGGATGACGTAGCGACACACCTCCCGCACTGGAACACCTACATCTCAGTCCGTAACGTCACCCACGCAGCGGACCACATCGTGGCAGCCGGTGGCCGCATCACAGAGTCACCGTCGGATCTTGTCGCCGCCGCTCTTACGGCATCCTGTCTCGATCCAGAGGGAATTCCGTTCCGCTTGTGGCAGGCGCAAGAGCGGCAGGGCGCACAGATAGCCAACACTCCTGGCGCCTGGAACTTCAGTGACCTGCACACGACTGATCCGTCAGCGTCGATTGCGTTCTATTCCGGTGTGTTCGGCTGGGTATTCGATGACCTCGGCTTCGCGACCATGATCCGGCAACCTGGATATGGTGATCATCTTGCGAGGACGTCGGACCCGGGGATCTACCAGAGACAGTCTGGCGACAAGGTGCCGCCTGGGTTCGCCGATGCCTTCGGCTGGTTGGCTCTGGCGCAGGAAGAGCAACCTCACTGGCATGTGACGTTCACTGTCGCCGACCGCGACGACGCGGCAGCTGCGGCTGAGCAACTCGGCGCGATTGTGGCGTCCACCACGGACACTGAATGGACACGTGATGCGCAGATCCGGGATCCGCAGGGCGCCGACTTCACAGTGAGCCAGTACGCTCCTCGGGGTTAGCAGAATAGGCCACTGCTAGGAGCTCTTGAGCTTGAGCACTATAGTGCTCAATTAAGCAGTATTTTGCTCAATTGAGTCATTTCCTTCTCAAGGACTTCCATGGACCTAGCGAACCCAATGCAGTCGGTTATTCCGAGTGCTCATGGCGCTGTCTTAGCTGTGCTCGCGCGCACAGATCTACCACTCAGTGGCCACCGGATAGCGGCACTCAGCAAGCCGAGGTTCAGCCAAAGACGGGTGAACGATGTCCTCCGACACCTCGCCGATTCCGGCATCGTGCTGTGCGAAAAGAGGCCACCCTCAAACTTTTATCGACTCAACCATGATCACGTCGCCGCAGAAGGCATTCTGCTGCTCGCTGGGATGTCGGCGACTCTAGCGGCACGTATTCGCGCTGAGCTTGAGAACTGGACTGTCCGGCCCCAGGCTGCCTGGCTCTTCGGTTCAGCGGCGCGCGGAGAAGGCACTGAGCAGAGTGATATCGATATCTTTCTGGTCTTGCCCGCCAGCGACCTCGACAGTGCCGCGGTTGACATCTGGGAACGCCAGACTGAAGTGCTGACCGAGAAGATCATGGCCTGGTCGGGTAATCGATGCGAGATAGTTGAGATGGAAGCTGTCGAGCTCACTGCCGCTGTCGACCGGAATGATCTTCTCGTGCGCGACCTCCGCGAGCAGGCGGTGACGCTCGCTGGCCGCGATCCTCGCGATCTGCTGGGCAAGGAGTTCCTGTCATGACTGTCTCAGAGGAGGCGCAACTGCACCTTGCCAAGGCGCGAGAGTTTCTTGAGGCAGCG
>DATCXA010000754.1:0-3858 GCA_036566085.1 Propionibacteriaceae bacterium | reverse complement strand
TGACTCTTCGCGTAACCGCTCCACGGGATACACCAATGCTGGCGGTGGAGCTGTCGCAAGCCCGCACACCGCAACGTTGCCTTGATCATCATGCAGGGACGCGAGAAGACGACAAAGCGTCGTGAGGGCATCGGGTACGACCCCGCCGTAGACCCCGGAATGCAGACCGTGGTCGAGAGTCCGGACCTCCACCGTGCAGGCTGCGAGTCCGCGGAGCGAGGTGGTGAAGGCTGGGTGCCCAACGGCCCAGTTGTCGGAGTCGGCAATGACGAAGACGTCGGCGGCCAGTTCAGCACGGTGTTCCTCGAGCACCTGAGCCAGGGTCGGGGAACCGACCTCCTCCTCACCCTCGACAAATACCGTGACGCCGACGGGCGGCCTGCCATCGAAAGCCCGTAACGCCGCAAGATGAACGGCAAAGCCGCCCTTGTCATCGGTGGTACCTCGGCCGTAGAGCCGCCCCTCCAGCTCGGTTGCCACGAACGGCGGGGTACGCCACGTGGCCGGATCTCCTTCGGGCTGGACATCATGGTGCGCGTACAGACACACGGTCGGCTTTCCCTCTGGTGCGGGGAACCGACCAAGAACATTCGGCGCTCCATCCTTCGCGCGAATGATGCGAACTTCGGGGCACTTCAGATCTGCGAGGAGCTGCACAATGTGCTCTGCACTGCGCTCCACTTCGGTTGTCCTCGCGGAGTCGGCACTGACCGACTCAATGGCAACCAGCGCTTTCAGATCAGCAAGGACGCCGGGAACCTGAGCCTGGACTTGATCACGAAGCGACATGGTGCGGAATCGTTCCCTGCCACGCCTCTCGGATGCGGTCGAGCGGCACGGTGAATTGGCCGACCACCTCCAGGGTCACGTCTTCCTCTGCCGTCACCTCACCAAGCTTCGTCAGCTTGATTCCATTGATCTGGCACAGCGCGGCTAAATCGCCTGCCGCACCTTCCTTGACTGATGCGACCACGCGCCCGGTGCTTTCAGAAAACAGCCAGACGAATGGATCAACATCGTCGGGCAGTTCGATGCGTGCGCCGAACCCATGCCGCAGCGCCGACTCAACTAGACCTTGGGCCAGCCCACCGTCAGCAAGATCATGAGCGCTGGCCAGCATGCCGCGGCGACTCGCCCTGATCAGTACCTCGGCCAGCGCCTTTTCCTGAGCAAGATCAACTGCTGGCGGAACGCCGCCAAGATGATCGTGAATGACCTCTGCCCACGCAGAACCGCCGAACTCATCACGAGTCTTACCGAGCAGGTAAATGACCTGTCCCGCAGCCTGGAAGCCGCCTGGAGTCCGGCGCGTCACATCATCTATCACCCCGAGCACGCCGACCACCGGTGTCGGCAAGATCGGGGTATTGCCGGTCTGGTTGTAGAAGCTGACGTTGCCACCGGTCACCGGCGTACCCAGTTCAGTGCAGGCGTCTACCAGCCCGCGTACCGCTTCGCTGAACTGCCACATGATCGCGGGATCTTCTGGCGACCCGAAGTTGAGACAATCAGTGATCGCCACCGGCTGACCTCCGGTCGTCGCGACATTGCGGTACGCCTCGGCCAGCGCAAGCTGCGCTCCCTGGTACGGATCGAGCAGAGTAAAGCGGGCATTGCAGTCCGTGGCGAGCGCAATGCCGAGGCCCAAATCCTCGTCGATTCGCAGCATTCCGGCGTCGTCGGGCTGCGCTAACACCGAATTGCCGCGGACGTAGCGGTCGTACTGGTCAGTGATCCAGGACTTGTCGCAGAGATTGGGCGACGCGACCATGCGGAGCAGGGTCTCGAGAAGTTCGTCTCCCGTCGCAGGTCGCGCCAGCTGATCAACTCCAGCTGCCTGTACCTGATCTTGCCACTCGGGCCGCTCGTGAGGACGCTCGTAAACAGGGCCCTGATGAGCCACCGTGCGCGGCGGCACGTCGACGACTGTCTCACCGTGCCAGTCGATCACTAGCCGATCGTCGGCAGTCACTTCGCCGATTACCGTCGCCAATACGTCCCACTTCTCGCAGATTGCCATGAATGCATCCACATGATCGGGCTCGACGATCGCCATCATGCGTTCCTGGGACTCGCTCATCAAGATCTCTTCCGGGCTCAGCGTCGAATCCCGCAGTGGCACCAGATCAAGATCAATATGCATGCCGCCGTCGCCGGCACTGGCCAGTTCGGAGGTTGCGCATGACAGTCCGGCGCCCCCGAGATCTTGAATCCCGGTGACCAGTCCGGCCGCGAAGATCTCCAGCGTGCACTCGATGAGCAGCTTCTCCAGGAAGGGATCGCCTACCTGCACACTGGGGCGCTTGCTGGGTTTGGTAGCGGAGTCATCGAATGTCTCCGATGCCAGCACGCTGACCCCACCGATGCCGTCGGGCCCGGTCGAGGCGCCGTACAAGATCACCTTGTTGCCGACGCCAGAGGCCTTGGCGAGATGTAGATCTTCGTGACGCAGTACGCCAACGCAGAGCGCATTGACCAGCGGATTGCCGAGGTAAGTGCGGTCGAAGGCGACCTCGCCGCCGATATTGGGCAGGCCCAGGCAATTTCCGTAGCCGCCGACGCCGGCAACGACCCCCGGCAGCACTCGAGCGGTATCAGGTTCATGCAGCGGCCCGAAGCGCAGCGAATCCATCACGCCAATCGGTCGGGCGCCCATGGCCAAGATGTCGCGAACGATGCCGCCGATACCGGTAGCAGCGCCCTGGTACGGCTCGACATAGCTGGGATGGTTGTGCGACTCGATCTTGAATGTGACGGCATAGCCATGCCCGATATCGACTACGCCGGCGTTCTCACCGATGCCGGCAAGCAACTTGCCGATCGGCGTCTCCTGCGGGAGATAGTTGAATTGGCGCAGATGCACCTTGGAGGACTTGTACGAGCAGTGCTCCGACCACATCACCGAGTACATCGCGAGCTCTGAGGAGGTCGGTCGGCGATCCAGGATCTCCTTGATCCGGGCGTACTCGCCGTCCTTCAATCCCAGCTCAGCCCACGGCTGTGGCTGGTCCGGCGTTTGGGTCGCATCGCCGACTGTGTCTGCCACGGCCGCAACGCTACCGGTGCTCGGCCAGCACGGTGGCAGATGACCTTGATCCGGGCGTCCAATCGTGACGATCTGCCCAGTCGAAAAAGAACCAACCCATCACCACGGTGATCTCCCCAGTCACCGGGAGCCAGACGAAGATCCCGGCGTCGTTCAGCAAGGTGCCCACAATCGCGACAATGAGCGCGGCAGTGACGGTGCTACGGGCCGTGGTGAAATCAGCTGATATCCGCGGCAGCACGTACTTGAAGATCACAATCCAGAGCACAACACCGATCAGCAGCGAACAAATGCCGACAAGAGAGAAGATCGTCTCGGCGGAGGCGACGGCCTTGCGGCTGATCACGTCCAGCGCATCCCCGTCCAGGACCCGCTGCACGAAATTGCCGAGGTGACTGCGCCGATCCGGTCCGCGGCGCCAGTCAAGCAGCGAGATCACGGCGACCGCGAGCACCGCCGCGCCTCCGATGGCAAGCAGCTTGGGCCAGGTGATCTTGATGCCGGAGAGCGCCAGCAGCAGCCACAGCACCGCCGGTGTCAGCGCAATCACGCCGCCGAAGTCACTGCCCATCGATGGCCAGCCTTCGCAGATCACGATGCCGAAGCCGATGACAGCAACTGCCGCCAGGGCGGCGCCGCGTCGGCCGGCTGTGAGAAGTCGATGAGCAACGTAGCCGGCCAACAGCAGTCCGGCACTGGCGTACGCCGCGAAGGTCACGTTGCCGAAGCCGTACCAGCGCAAGCCGAAAATCGGCCGCGAGTTCAGCAGAGAGCCCGGCTGCATGACGGCTCCTAGTGCGGCGTCAATAGTG
>DATCXA010000325.1:0-3393 GCA_036566085.1 Propionibacteriaceae bacterium | reverse complement strand
GTCGTCGCGGCTGCGCCGGACCGCCAACAGCTCGGCCCGCCGACCGGCGAACTGGCCGTGCAGCCCACACACGAAGTCCAGCGCGTCGTCGGTAAGAATCTCTTCGAAGCGATCATGCATGGTGCCGACCACGCTTAACCGGCTAGTCAGCGGGTTGCCCGTGGTGTGCCAGGGCTGGTGCCGGTACTGCGGCAGGGTTCGGGGTGGCGGTTCAGCGGTGATGGTCACGATTATTCTCCTGGCGATGCCGTAATCAGTAGAACTGCGGTGATCAGTGGAATTGGGCGGCCTCGGTCGAGCCGGCCAGGGCGGTCGTCTCGCTGCGCGGATTGAGCGCGGTGGCGACCTTGTCGAAGTATCCGGTGCCGACCTCCGCCTGGTGCCGGGGGGCGCTGTAGCCGTGCGGCTCGTCGGCGAACTCAGCCTGCTGCAGCGCCACATAGGAGGTCATCCCGTCCTGGGCGTAACCGCGGGCCAAGCTGAACATCGCGTGGTTCAGCGCGTGGAAGCCCGCCAGCGTAATGAACTGGAAGCGATAGCCGAGCTCGCCAAGTCGATCTTGGAACTCCGCGATCTGCCGATCATCAAGGCTGGCCTTCCAGTTGAACGACGGCGAGCAGTTGTACGCCAGCATCTTGCCGGGAAAGTCCTTGTGCAGCTCGGTCGCAAACTCCCGCGCCAGCCCGAGGTCCGGAGTGCCCGTCTCGACCCAGATGAGGTCGGCGTAGGGCGCGTACGCCCTGGCCCGGGCAAGCACCGGCTCCAGACCTGACCGGACGCGGTAGAAGCCTTCGTTAGTGCGTTCTCCGGTACAGAAAGGCGTGTCCACCGGGTCCACATCGGAGGTGATCAAGTTTGCCGCGAGCGCGTCGGTGCGCGCGATGATCAAGGTCTCGGTGCCCAGAATGTCGGCGGCGAGCCGTGCCGCGTTAAGAGTGCGAACGTGCTGTCGGGTGGGAATAAGCACCTTGCCGCCGAGATGCCCGCACTTCTTCTCCGAAGCAAGTTGATCTTCCCAGTGCACGCCCGCGGCACCTGCCATGATCATCTGCTTCATCAGCTCGAAGGCGTTCAGTGGGCCTCCGAAGCCCGCCTCGGCGTCGGCGATGATCGGGACGATCAACTCACCGGGCCGGTCGCGGTTCTCCCCGTTGGCCCAGGCGATCTGATCAGCCCTCATCATGGCGTTATTGATCCGGCGGACTACAGCCGGCACCGAATTGGCCGGATACAGGCTCTGATCGGGATAGGTGTGGCCGGCCAAGTTTGCGTCCGCGGCTACCTGCCACCCGGACAGATAGATTGCTTGCAGCCCGGCTTTGACTTGCTGTACGGCCTGGTTTCCGGTCAGCGCCCCAAGCGCGCGGACGTAGGTTTGCTCACGCAGCAGTTGCCAGAGGCGCGTCGCGCCGTTCCTGGCCAGTGTCTGCTCCTCCACCACAGATCCGCGCAGGTTGACCACGTCAGCCGATGTGTAGCTGCGCTCAATGCCCGCCCAACGTGCGCTGGTAGCCCAGTCGCGCTGCAGCAGCTGTTCCGGCGTGAGGTGGGTCGTTTCCCTGGCGGGCAGCATGGTGGTCATTCCGAACTCCCTTGTTCTGGCGGCTGTCGATGGTCGGCCGTGACACCCACTCTGGTGTCTTTGAGTAATCCACTCCGAGGTTCGGTCTGGTCAAGAACCGACTTTCTTGACGAATCCCAAGACTTGCAGAATCCTGCTGCAGGGGTTGAGATCGAGGTATGACATCGACGTCGCGCTCCCGACCGTCAAGGTTTGCGAATATTGACAAGGAGCCGGCGTTACGACTTGTGGCAGCACGGGATGGCGACGCAGCCAAGGTCAACCATCCGAGCGGACTCGATCCGCTGATGATCGGAAAGTCTGTCAGGCACCGGCGCAAGAAATCCGGCCTCACTTTGGACGCCTTGGGTGAGCGGATCGGACTCTCCGCCTCCGCCGTATCGCTGATCGAAACGGGCAAGCGAGAGGCCAAAGTCTCCACCCTTGTTGCGCTCGCGGAAGCGCTCGACTGCGAGCTGGCCGATCTACTGACCGAGGCTGCACCTAGCCGGCGAGCTGCGCTGGAGCTGAAGCTCGAGCGAGCGCAACGGTCGCGCTCCTTCGCTGAGCTGGACATCCCTGCCGTGAAGACCGGCCCACGACTCCCGCTGGATGCACTGGAGTCGCTGGTGGCGCTGCATGATCGTCTTGCCGCGTACGGCGCCGAGCGGGACGGCACCCCGGAGTATGCGCGGCGGGCCAACGCCGAGCTGCGAGCCAGGATGCGCGCTTCGGATAATTACTTCCCGGCCATTGAGGAACTGGCTGACGAGTTGCTGATCGGCGTTGATCATGACGGCGGGCCGTTGACCCGGCATCGAGTGAATGCGATCGCCGACCGCCTCGGCTTCACCCTGCACTCGGTGCCCGATCTGCCGCAATCGACGCGGTCGGTAACTGATCTTGCTGGCCGACGGATCTTTCTGCCGACCAGCGACAACGCGGCCCAGCGCACCCTCGCCCTCGCCGCGCTGGGACACGTGGTGCTGCAGCACCGACCGCCGGCCGACTATGCCGAGTTTCTGGCACAGCGGGTGGAGGTCAATTACTTCGCCGCGGCCGTGCTGATCCCACAACGGTGGGCAGTGGCGTACCTGCAAGATGCGAAACGCAACAAGGATCTCGAGATCGAAGACCTGCGCGATCGCTATCTGACCTCCTACGAAATGGCAGCGCATCGATTCACCAACCTGGCCACCATCCACCTGGAGATCCCGGTGCACTTCATGAAGATCAACAAGGCGGGCATCATCTACAAGGCTTATGCGAACGACGGGGTCACTTTTCCCGCAGACAGCGCCGGGTCAGTGGAAGGCCAGCGGGTCTGCCGGTTCTGGACGGCTCGCGGCGTCTTCGAGCAGCCCGATTGGACCAAGCCGTACCAGCAGTACACCGATACCCCCAGCGGAACCTTCTGGTGCACCGCCGTTGCCGAGCAGGGCGAGCGGGAAGCGTATTCGGTGGCAGTCGGGACGCCGTACGAGCACGTCAAATGGTTCCGAGGCCGTGGCACCCAGCACCGCTCGAAGTCGCGCTGTCCGGATCCAACATGCTGCATGCTGCCACCGCCTGAGCTCTCGGCCCGTTGGCAAGAGGCGAGCTGGCCAAGTGCTCGGGTGCACTCTGCCCTGCTAGCCAGCCTGCCTGCGGGGGCATTCCCAGGGGTGGACCAGACCGAGGTGATGGAGTTCCTTGATCGGCAGTGAGGTCGAGGTTGGGCGGTCTACGCGGCTTGTTGATCAAGGTCGAGGGACGTGTTGGGAAGTTTGAAGGTGAACAGAGCCTGTACGCAGGCGTGCAGGTCGAAGGTTTCACCGGCCCACCGCGGCCTG
>DATCXA010000697.1:0-8209 GCA_036566085.1 Propionibacteriaceae bacterium | reverse complement strand
TGAGGTCGGAATTTGTCGGTTCGGCGACCTGTTCCAGCCGTGCTAGCAGCGGCGCAGCTTCCGCCCGCAGGCCGGCGCTATAGGCGGCGCGGGTTGTCGCGACCAGTAGTCGACGGGTGTCGCCAGCGGCGGCGCTTTGGAGTGCAGCGATCCCGCTGTGATATCCGTCCGCGGCACGACCGGCCAACGTGAGGGTGTCGATGCGCTCGATCAGCACCTCCAAGGCTGCGTCTGGCAACGTGCCGGTCAGGGCATGAGCCGCAGCCAGGTGCTGCTCGGCAACATCCAATGCCGCACTGCGGACCGCCGCGCGGGCTGCGCGGATCAACTCCCGCGCGGCCCGGTCGGGGTACCCGGCCAGCTCATACATCTCGGCTGCCTGCCGAAGCTGCCCTTCGGTAGGTTCTGTCGCGCGGTTCGCCAGGTGGTCGGCGGCGCGGCGGGCCAGCGTCTGCTGCTCAAGGGGTAGTAGCAGATCGCGTACGGCATCACGCATCAGCGGGTGCCGCCACATGACACCCAGCGGGGTGGCGGCGCTGACCAACAGGGTGCTGAAGACGGCATGGTGGATGGCAGTGCTCAACTTCGCTTCGTCGAGCTCGGTGATGACGGTTAACAACTCGCTGTCTGTATCCCCCAGCACCGACATGGCGTCGAGAACGACCCGGGCATCCGGAGGAAGGCTACGGAGTCGTTTCTGGACCGCGGCAGCCAGCGTCGTATGTTTCATGTCGATCGCATTGGCCGGGTTTTCGCGAAGCTGCCGCACAAACTCGTCGAGAATCAGCGGCAGCCCATCAACCGCGGCGACGAGCTGAACAACTGTCTCCGGCGCGAGCCCAGGGAACTCCTGGGCGCGAAGCGCGTCTCCAACCTCAGGGGCCTGGAGCCGGCTGAGCCGCAGCTGACGGATCGATGGTGCAGCGCTTAGCCGTTCCAGCGGGTCTGGAAGCAGCGGTTCACTACGAGCTGCCATGATCAGTGCAAGTGGCAGCTGGTCGAGTGAGTCGGCGAGATAGCTGAGCACGGATACTGTGTCTTCGTCGGCCCAGTGCACATCATCGATGAGTAGCACCGCCCCGTCGGCGGACATTGCCCTTAACAGCAGAATCAGAGCCTCGGCGAGCACGGCGGCGGGATCGGCCATCGGAGCCAGCACATCGTGGTCACTGATCCAGCCGGGAAGCACCCGTGCCAGGATCGGCCGCACCGCCGCTAGCTCGGCCTCTTGAGCAAATGGAGCCGACGCCCGGGCGAATGCCTCCACTAGCGGTCGATAGGCTCCGCCGGATTCGACGGCGCGGCCCTTCAAGACCAGCACGCCGCGGCGTTCCGTCTCGCGTTGCGTCTCGATCAGCAGACGGGTTTTTCCCACTCCGGCCTCGCCGGTGAGCAGCACAGCGTCGCCTTGACCGCGCCTAGTTGCCTCGATCGCGCGCGTCAGTATCGCAAGCTCGGCGCGTCGAGCGATCAGCGGCAGGTCTGTCCCCACGTTGCATTCTGATCCAGATCGCCTCCGAACCCCAACGCATTGAGGCCGAGCGATCACAAAGAAACCCGTGTTGGAAATCCGATAGATCCGTATCCGCCTCGGATACGCACGACCGTCGCGATCAGGACAGTTCATGCCATGGACTCAAACCAATCGAAAGAAGGAAGGAGTCGTGAGATGAACAGGTCCAGCAGCAAAGCTCACGAGGCGAATGCACCTGGTTTGTGGAGCCGCGCGCGGCAACTGCTGCGTGCACTTGCGGACGCTGATCAGCGGTCGGCCACTGGGCTTCGGCTCTTCGTTGGACCGAATGGGATTCTGGCATGGACAGAGCCGGCTCAGGTTGATGGGTCAGAGCCATACGCAGTAACAGTGCTTGCTGTTCCGGAGAGGTCGGCTGCATCCGTGGATCGCCAATCGACGGTCACGACTCCCTTGGAGGAGCCGACGGGAAGCCCGGTCAATACGTCGCTCGAGGCTCCCGCCTACAGCTAGCCGGCAGGAATCTCATGATCAATCTGATCTGACAGTCACCCATTGGCGTGCACTACTGGACTATTAGGCGAATCCGTCATCACCAAGCGCATCGACGCAGATCGAAAAGCTGGGGCTCGAGGGGCCAGTTAGTGCCGCCGCCACCCAATGGTCTAAAACTGACGGAGGTTGTTGACAGTCGGGTCTCCTGACTCTAGGAGATCTGCATGACTGAACGTGAGCTGGAACGACGGGCCAATCGCCGGCTGGCGGTGCTCCGTCATGTGGAGGAGGTCAGCGGGAACGTGGCGGCGACCTGCCGCTACTACGGCATCAGCCGGCAGTGCTATTACGGCTGGTTGCGCCGCTACGAGGCCGACGGCCTGGACGGGCTGAAGGACCGCTCGAGCCGGCCACACCACTCACCACGGGTGACCCAGGCGGAGGTGATCGAGAAGATCGTGTGGCTGCGGCGGCACTACCACTTCGGCCCGGCGAAGATCGCGATGTATCTGGCCCGCTACCACGACGTCACGATCAGCACCTCTGGGGTGTGGCGGATCGTGAAGCGGCTCGGGATGAACCGGCTGCCCGCCTCGCAGCGCTACCAACGCCGAGCGTTGCGGTGGAAGCGCTACGAGAAGCAACGCCCCGGCCATCAGCTGCAGGTGGATGTGAAGTTCATTGAGCCACTAGGCCAAACAGGCCGCCGGAAGAAGTACTACCAGTTCACCGCCATCGACGACTGCACCCGGCTTCGGGTATTGCGCGCCTACCCGCGCTGCGACCAGAAGAGCGCCATCGCCTTCATCGACCACGTCATGGCCAGGCTGCCCTTCGCCGTCGAGCGGGTGCAAACAGACAACGGGTCAGAGTTCGGCGCCTCATTCCACTGGCACCTGCTCGACGCCGGCGTCGACCACGTCCGCATCAAACCCCGAACCCCACGGCTGAACGGCAAAGTGGAAAGATCCCACCGCATCGACTCCGAAGAGTTCTACCGACTCCTCCATGGCCAAGTCATCGACGACGCCAACCTGTTCACCGAGAAGCTGCAAGAGTGGGAGGACTACTACAACTACCACCGCCCTCATGGCGCCCTCGCCGGCCAAACACCCTACGAACGCCTACGCCAGAAAGCCCAAGACCCACTGTCATAGGCCTTCATCAGTTGCACAGCCGCCACCCAATGGCCCGCGTAATGGCCCAGCGCGGCGAGCTGTCACGCAGAAGCGCGGCGGCACTGCGAAAGGGCCCTTGACTAGGACCTTCACGTGGAGCGGGGGACGAGAATCGAACTCGCATGGCCAGCTTGGAAGGAATCTGCGCACCTGCTCGAGCCGACTCGGATGCGCCTTCTGGTCTGACCTCCTCGCACCGCGAGGCACCATCATCGACTCTCTGGCTTAGGGCCCGCTAAGGGCCTGGCGTGCGACTGCTGTTCGATTTGCTGTCCTCTTGCTCGGTCTCCTGAAGCACGCCGCAGCCACAACACGGCCGCCGTCTACCCTCCGGCCGTTGACCTTCAACTTGCGGAGTTGTACGCACAGGGTTGGACCCTAAACCGCTGCTCGCGGTGCTGTGCTCTCGCCGAGCGCGATGCCCGACCGCCCTACCGGTGTTACGGAACCCCGGCGTGCTCGACGTGGTGCGTTTAGCCAGATCGGGATCCCACATCAGAGCGCCGGGCTTTGATCACCACTCGAACACTCGCAAGCCTTCATCGCTCGCCATGTCGCAGTGTCGTGCAGACTGATGCGGGGCCTTCGGCACTGCCCAAATCGAGCTAGCCGCGCCGCGCCGGCTGAGCTGTGGCACCAAGACCACAGCAAACGACCCTGAGAGATCGAAGCTTGGGTCCCTAATTGGGGCGAGTTGATCATGATGGATGAACAGCTTCCCGCCCGCAGGCGGCTTGGCCAGCAACATGCTCATGCTCGCCCAACGGAGGGCTCCACCGTGCTTGTCATAGGGCTACGTCGCGCAAGCCGCTCTGACCGTGCTTTGAGGATCAGCAAGGTGAGCGTTCCAGCGACAGCAATCGCGGACAGGTTGATGACCAGCTGGATTGCCGACCCGATAGCCTCACTGGGCACCCAGTAGGCAAGCGCCACCGCCGCGTTGGCGGCGGCTGGAATGGTTGTGACCGAGATCAGGACGCCGACCAAGGCCCCGGATTTAGCGGAGGTAAGCGCCAGCATCCCTGCGATCCCGGCAAGGAAACCAACAATCCATGACAGCGCGTCAGGCTTCCATATGAAGCTCGTCAACGGCCGCTGAGCTACGAGCATGGATTCATTCAGAAGTCCCAAAGCTGTCAGAATCCAGGTCAAGATCACTGCGGCCGCCATTCCGGCGGCGAAGCCGAGAAGGAGAGTACCGACGGCGCGGGTGGCACGGGTCCGCTGGCGGCTGACGATGCCGATGCAGAATGCGACAAGCGGGCCAAACTCCGGCCCGACTACCATCGCCCCAACAATCAGGATCGGTTGATCAAGCATCACCCCAATTCCGGCGATCATGGTCGCCACCATCATGAAGCAGAGGTAAGTGATGGACATGCGCGTTTCCTCACCTGCGCTCTGCTCCAGACCCTCCCAGACCACCGCGTCCGCAGGTTCACCGGGCGTTTCTTCTTCCGCCTTGATGGCCGATGCGGAGATGCTGATATCGAGGTTTTCGACCACAATTGCGCCCTGCTGCTCTAAGCCGAAACTGCGTAGGGCCTCCAGGACGCTGGTCGCCCCCTCTCGGGCGACATCAAAGCTGACCACATCCCCTGATGGCTTGCGGGCCGACTGCTCGTTGACACAAAGGTGGGTGACGGCCGGGCTGGCGTCGAGCAGGTGGAGTATTTCCGACGTCGACTCAGGCGGGGCAATCAGACGTACGTGGAGCATCATCGGGGTCAGCTGACTATCAGGTCGCTCATGCCTGAACGGTATCGACCCGGCTTGGAGTCCCATCAGTGTGAGTGGCCTATGCATGCCAGGTCCGAGCGTGTTCTGAACGGCCCGCCGGCGAGGTCGTATTCGGAGACCGACTCTCGAACGGCCCTGATCCTTGGATGACGGTTCTAGTCGGCCGGTCGATGGCCCAGAAACTAACGGCCCACGTTGTGGCCCGGGCCCAGTGCGCTCTTTTGAAGGCGCACGGCGGCATGGCGAACTGCCCTGACTAGGGACGTCGCTTAGAGCGGGTGACGAGAATCGAACTCGCATGGCCAGCTTGGAAGGGATCTGCGCGCCCGCTCGAAGCCAGCTCGGATGCGCCTTCTGGTCTGACCTCCTCGCGCCGCGAGGCACCAACATCGACTGTGGCTTAGGGCCCGCTAAAGGCCCGGCGTGCGACTGCTGTTCGATTTGCTGTCTTCTTGCTCCGGTCTCCTGAAGCACGCCGCGGCCACGACGCGGCCGCTGTCACCATCCCGGCGTTGAAGTTCAACGTGCGGCAGAGTTGTACGCCCAGGGTTGAATCGTGGGCAGTCGATGTGGCACAGATGGCAGCCGCCGCGATGCCTTTTACTGCCGAGACGTACGACACCGCTGTTCAAACCGCTGCTCGCGGTGCTGTGCCCTCGCCGAGCGCGGTGCCGCGACCGCCTACCGGTGTTACGGAACCCGGCATGCTCGACGTGGTGCCGCTTAGCGTGGCAACGGGCAACGTCAGGGTCTACTTCACCGCTTGCACCGATCGAGGGATACTCCGGGATCGTGATTCTGACCTCTAGGTGTGAACCAGGATTCACTCAGCAAGAACACTTTTCAGCGCTGGTCTGGTTCGATGGTTCGTGGCATCTGTTGCATCTGCTTCCGCCTCAGTGGTCAGTCACTTTGGGAGGCGAGAGTCTGCGGAGCATCGCGTTCGACTTCAACAAGCGTGGCATTAAGCCTGCTGGAGGAACGAAGAACGGCGAGAGCAAGATCGACAAGTGGCAGGGATCCATCCTGCGGCGCGTGTTGCTCTCTCCTCGGATCGCTGGCCTGCGCGAACATACGGGGAAGTCGTTGGCAAGGCGGTCTGGCCGGCGACCATCGATGAAGCGACTCATGATCGCCTGGTCGGGCTGCTGAAGGATCCCAGCCGACGACCTTTCTACTGCGGATCATGCGGCGGGCGGCTGGTCAGCTACCTCCAGCTGAGGCAGGGCGCGGCTACGGGTGCCGGAAAGACGAGAACCCAGACTGCAAGGGTCGGGCGCGAATCGCTGCTGAGCCTCTGGAGGCTTTCGAGGGCCATGTGATCGATCAGTGGGCGGAACCCTCGGGCTCGGAAGATCCCACGGTCGGATGATGATCGGCTGAAGCGCATCGCCGAGATCAGCGCTGAGATGGCAAGCTCCAGCGGCAGAAGAAGGACGCATTCAGGATGAAGCTGCGAAGGGAGGTCGATCTCCAGACGTTCAAGACGATCACAAAGGAGATCGACACGGCTCTTGATCAGCTAGACAGGGAGCACAAGAGTCTGACCAGAGAGTCGGTCATGCCGGAGCTACCGGACCCGTCGCGCGTGGGAGGACCTGTCCGATGTTGATCGGCGCGCGCTGACGGAGATGCTGGTGGACAAGATCATCATCGAGCGGCACCCGAGCAAGATCGACAAGGCTATGCGAGCGGCCACCCTGTCGGCGCTGCGCTGAGCGGCGCTCTGCGTTAGCGGCCTGGTCCGCGCCGGACGATGCTTAGCGTGTCGTGCGGCTACGCACACCCGAGATAGCCGAACCGGCGATGCTCACGGCATGTTCAGAGCCAGTCAGCGACAAATCCAGGACGGACACGCTGAAGCTTCCTTGAGCCCTTAGCGGGAGGTACTACATCAGCAGCGAGGTGACCATCAGACCGATCCGAGAACCGCTGTGACAAGGCCATCTCAACTTCACACCGGGCCGTGCTGACGCCGCAGCTCAATTAGCGAACCTAGTCGGCACAGTGCGACCCGACCCTGGGGCGCACGCCACCGTGGGTTTCGTCGTCGTTGCGACGCCTGCCAGCGGCGAGGAGTCGATCAAGATCGCTCAGCGCTTGCGACCCGATCTGGTGCTGATGGATGAAGCCGCGCTAATTCTAAGGATCACAATGACGGTAAGCAGAGAAACGGGCATACATGCGCCAGATCGCCTTTCGGCATTCATCGCAGCCGGCGCTTGGGCGGCGATATTCAGCGGTGCAGCACTAGTCATGTCGTTCCTGTTGGAGTGGCTCGTTGTTCCGTACGAGGAGCTGGGCGTGGTCGGAGCGGATTTGACCGCCTCGTACCTGGCCGCTTCCAGCCTGCGTCTGATCAGTACCGTTCTGTTCCTCTGGGCGTTGCTCGCCCTCTACAACCAGCAATCGATCGCCGCCGGCGCCTTCGGTCTCTGGGTTTCGCCGTGGCCTTCTTCGGCACAGCTCTCCTCGCCGGGAGGAATGCGAATTCATTGCCTCGGAGAATGCCCATTCCACTACCCGCTATGCGGTGATTAAGATGTGCGCGTGGCTGGGGCTATCCGCCTACGGCTCTTACGACCACCACAACTCCGTCGAGGCCGAGCGGGCGCAGCGCCACGGCAAGATCATCGTCCCTGCTCGGGCGGCATATCGAGCGGGCCTCGGGACCCACGGTGTGCGCGACGACCACGATTTCGAGTTCCGACGCTGGCCGTTCCTCACCGCCCGGTTGCCACCGCAAGCACCGCTGCTCTGGTCTTGCTGCCAGCGGCCCCCAAATGTGCCGCCCTACTCGCCGTCGACGCCCTGACCCGGCTCGGCAGCGATCCGGGCGCCGCGCTCGACCATCGCCCAAAGTCCCGCGGGTGGAGCGCCGCGGCCGTCGGTACACGACGAGCCCGTCCCTGCCCGCCAGCCCGCGTACGGTTTCGCCGTTCACGCCCAACCAGCACGCCAGGAGCGCTCTAATGAGAGACTTTGAACGACATACTCCTCAACACGGCGCCGAATCCCACCGCCTGGGCTCAAAGAGCGACCTGCGGCTCTGGAGACGGATCTACGTAGAAACGGCGGGATATCGCCTCGCCGCCCTCGCCCTCCTAATGATCGAGTTTCTCGCAACCCCCCTCTTCCTCCTGTCGCCGATTCCCCTGGCGATCGCCGTCGACTCGGTGCTTGGTGACAAGCCTCTTCCGGGCCTCGCGGATGCAATTCTCCCAGACTCGATCACGCCCACCCAGCTGCTGGCGTTCGCAGCAATCCTCCAGATCGGGGTCGTGCTCCTTACCGACCTGCAAACCCTGGGCCAGAACGTCCT
>DATCXA010000322.1:0-2761 GCA_036566085.1 Propionibacteriaceae bacterium | reverse complement strand
GTCGAGATAGGCGCCCGACGGCGGACGGCGAAGGCAAGGCAATCGCTCCGGGCCGCAATCGCGCGAGTGACCGGTGAATTGGTGATCGCTCCGGTGAAGGCCGAGCAGGATCGGTATGAGAAGGCGCGCCTCGCTCTGGAGCGTGCTCGGGGTTAGCTGGCGCGGACTTCTCGTCCCCTGAACTGCCACGCTCCTTTGTGACAAATTTCCGACCATTGCGGGATTTTCGGTACCTGAGCGCGAGAAAACTCCGCATGTGTCGGAGTTTCGATTGGCTCGCTTCCTACCTTGACACCCGCTGTTTCCACAGACGGCCAGCACCTCGAAGCGTCATCCACAGATTTCGAGCCGACCGGACGATTTGACGCGGCGCCCGCAACCTGATGGCGAAGACGCATTGTCAGGCAGCGAAAGGATGAGCGATGGAGGCACAAGTACACATCACGGGCTACGCCGGAACTGAGGTCGAAAGCCGTGGCAATGGAACGGTGTCGGCGTTCAGGTTGGCGTGTACGCCGCGCATCAAGACCAAGAACGGTTGGAGCGACGGCAATACGACATGGCTTGAGGTGGCCTGCTTCCGTACGTTGGCCCAGCACGTAGCGCAGAGCGTTCGTAAAGGCGATCCCGTCTTGGTTGTCGGCAAGCTCCGTACCAACGTCTGGGAGAAAGACGGCCAAACCCATGAGCGGCTTGTGCTTGAAGCCGACATGGTCGGTCATGACTTGAATCGCGGCACATCAATATTTCAGCGTCCACCGCGAGTCGCCTCCGCGGACTCACGAGACACGCACGACCCACCGGAGGACGACGTGGACGCGGCTGGAATGAGCATGGAGGAGCGCACTGCTCAGGCCGCACAAGCCGCACAGGCCGCCTGAGGCAGTCCGCGCCGGTCTGCACGGGCCGGTGTCAGGGCGGACTGCGGGGACTCAGGTGGGTGGGCCCGATCCGCTTGGCGGATTCCGCGCCCACAGGTGGCGCACCACGTCAGGCTGGCCCGACCCCCGGCCGAGCTCGTGGAGCGAGGCCGCGATGGCCCTCGGGCCGCCGGTGGTGCGTCACCGCTCATTCAGGCGAATGGAGCAATTAAGCTTGAGCGCCGCCAGGTGCCATCTAGGGTTGGCCCCTGCAAGATTTTCGCCTCCAAGTGAAGGTTGTCCACGTTCCAATGCCTGAGTTCATCTATGCGATGCACAACGTCCGCAAGGCCCTTGGTGACAAGGTCGTGCTGGATAACGTCACGCTCTCGTTCTATCCCGGCGCCAAGATCGGTGTGGTCGGGCCCAACGGCACGGGCAAGTCGACATTACTGAAGGTGATGGCGGGCATCGAGAAGCCCAACAACGGGGACGCCACGCTCGCTAAGGATGCGACCGTAGGCATCCTGCTCCAGGAACCGCCACTCAGCGAAGGCAAGACGGTCCTCGAAAACGTCGAGGAAGGAGTCGCCCATATCAAGGTGCTGCAGGCACGGATGGAGGAGCTCGGCGTCGCCATGGGCGAGCCGGACGCCGACTTCGACACGCTGATGGCCGAGATGGGTGAGGTGCAGACCGAACTCGACGCCCGTAACGCATGGGACATCGATTCCCAGCTCGAACAGGCAATGGATGCGCTGCGTTGTCCGCCGGCCGATGCCATGGTCGACGTTCTCTCAGGTGGGGAACGCCGTCGCGTCGCACTCTGCAAGTTGCTGCTGCAGCAGCCGGACCTGCTGTTGCTCGATGAGCCCACCAACCACCTCGACGCCGAGTCGGTGCAGTGGCTGGAAACTCATCTCAAGTCCTATCCGGGGGCAGTACTGGCCGTGACGCACGATCGGTATTTCCTGGACAACGTGGCGCAGTGGATTCTCGAGCTAGACCGCGGCCGGACGCACCCGTACGAGGGCAATTACTCCACCTACCTCGATACCAAGAAGGCTCGACTCCAGATCGAGGGTCGCCGGGATGCCAAGCGCGCAAAGATCCTGGAGCGCGAATTGGAGTGGGCGCGGTCGAACCCGAAGGCGCGTCAAGCCAAGAACAGAGCGCGGCTGGCGCGCTACGAAGAGCTGCGGACGGAGGCTGAGCGCAGCCGCAAGCTCGACTTCGAGGAGATCAATATCCCGCCCGGCCCACGGCTTGGCAGCAATGTGCTGGAAGCGAAGGAGCTGGTTAAAGGCTACGGGGACAGGCTGCTGTTCGACGGGCTGAATTTCTCGTTGCCAAGGGCGGGGATAGTCGGCGTCGTCGGTCCGAACGGTGTCGGCAAGTCCACGCTCTTCCGCATGCTCGTTGGTGAGGAAGAGCCAGACTCCGGCGAGCTCATGCTCGGCGACACGGTGCGGATCTCCTACGTCGACCAGGCCCGCTCCGGACTCGATCCGCGCAAGAACGTGTGGGAGCTCGTATCCGACGGGCTTGATCACATCAAGGTGGGCAGCTTCGAGATGCCGTCGCGTGCCTACGTTGCCTCTTTTGGTTTCAAGGGGCCGGATCAGCAGAAACCGGCCGGCGTGCTCTCCGGGGGTGAACGGAACCGCCTCAATCTGGCGCTGACCTTGAAGATGGGCGGGAACCTGCTGCTCCTCGACGAACCCACTAATGATCTTGACGTCGAGACGCTGCAGTCGCTGGAAGATGCCCTTCTGGAATTCCCCGGCTGTGCCGTGGTGATCTCACACGACCGCTGGTTCCTCGATCGCATCGCAACCCACATCCTCGCCTGGGAAGGTGACAATGAGGATGAGGCCAAATGGTTCTGGTTCGAAGGCAAC
>DATCXA010000676.1:0-6649 GCA_036566085.1 Propionibacteriaceae bacterium | reverse complement strand
TACTCGACGGCGTGGCGGCTGCGGATCGAGCCGCGGTTCGGTTCGATGCCGGTTCGCCGGATCAAGCCGAGTCACATCGACGACTGGGTCGCCGACATGAGCCAGGACGGCGTGTCGCCGACTAAGGTCATCGAGGCGGTAGGCGTTCTTCGGCGGGTTCTTGATCGAGCGGTTAGGGACAAGGCGCTTCCATCGAATCCGTGCGCGATCCGATCGGGCAGCCTGCCAAAGCGACCGCAGACAGAGCGTCCGGTGCTCTCCCCTGCGGAGGTTGAACGGTTGGCCTCAGCGATGACTCATGAGCGTGATCGAGTGCTGGTGCGTCTCTTGGCGTACGGAGGCACCAGAGTTGGCGAGGCTTTCGCCCTCCGCTGGGCTGATGTTGATCTCGGTCGTGGGATGCTCACGATTCGCGAGAGCGTGGAGGATTCGACGGGGCCGGTAATTGCTGGACCGACGAAGACGTACGCGATTAGGACGATCACGCTGCCCAGGGCGTTGGTCGCCGATCTTGCCCAGCTCGCCGGTGATGGGTTGGTGTTCCCGAATCGTGTCGGCGAATACCTCCGCTACGGCAACTGGCGGCGCGATTCCTGGAATCCTGCTGTGAAGCGATCGGGTGTCAAGGCTCGGCCACATGATCTTCGAGCCACATGCGCCAGCCTGCTCATCGACGCCGGCGCGAGCGTCAAGGACGTACAGCGCCACCTCGGGCACCAAGACGAAATAACCACGCTGCGGCTTTACGCGAGAGTGCGCCCGGAGCGATCAGAAGATCTGGCGAATCGGCTAGATGCGCTTATCGCAGAAGCCGATGAGAGGACCGTTCCTAAGCAACGGTCCCCTCGTGATGGCCGGTAGGGGAATTCTGAAGAGGCGCTCGAGGTGCTCGGCCAGCGGCACGCTGATGATGATTCCGGCCGGTATCGCGCCGAGTTGGCGCCGGGGCAAAGAACCGCCATCGTATGGCTGGCGGTGTACACCGCGATAGTGGCGCTGATTTTGTTTGCCCTGGCTCCGGTCAATGACTGTTTAACCTGCTCCTCTGTGTGCTGGCTGTGTACTTCGTTCGCAAGCCCCAGCGAAATCGGGTTGGCCAGGGCTCATTATGGTGCGGCTTTCTGGTGCTTGCTTTGGCGCCGGTTGTCTTACGCGCGGTGAGTATGTGGCTCCCGTCCGGGAAGATCGTTTTAAGGAACCAGCCCGGACATTGTGGGCTACGTGCTCGCGACCGATCCGCGGTATGCGACCATTCTCAAGGCAGCGGACTCGACCGTGCAAATACTGGAGCTCGACGATGTCGAATCTCGAACTAGCTGTCGCCTAATCCGGGACTGGAGTCTGCGTCCTTGGCCCCGTATACGCCGAGTCGGCCACAGCTGGCGAGGACCATTCCGTACTAAAACGGTCCCCGCTTAGTTTCGAGCAGGCGGCGGCTCTTCCGATCTCCGGTTTCGCCGCCTTGCAAGGCCTCCGTGACGAGGCCAGTACCACCCGTCGCTGCTCGACCGCCGCTGTGACGTGGATCCAGCTGAAGTCCGAACGGTAGCCCGGTCGCGGCGTTGATTTCGGCGGCTTCGATGCGGATCGAGGCCGATGCTGCGCGCAGACTGTCGATCTGGTCGATAAGAACTGGACCCGCGCACAAGCCGGCTATGCCTTGGGACGAAGATCAACAGCTTTGATCCACCCGCTGTTTTCCGTCCGTACCTCGTGCGCGGCCGAACCATTCCCGGCGTTCTCGGACCCACCAGTCGACCGTCCCTGCCGCCGACCAACGTAGCAACGTGCACTTGAACAGGTGGATCCACTTGCCGGCGATCCGCTTCGCCGTACTGAGCTGGATCGAAGTCCATAGCAAATTAGACATAGCTTCGAGTGTTGGCGGAAGGCCGCCACGCTCCATAGCCAAGCCGCTTCTCAGCCTGCTATACATCGGACGTGTCTTCTGATGAGCGCGCAGAGCTAGAGAAGAAGGCAGCGGAGGCGGAGGAGGCGACTGAGCAGTGTATGCACTCTGTCGCTGGCTTGTTACCGGGAGGCAAAAAGATCCACGAGCGTGCAGACCGGCTATCCGAGAGGGCAGAGGAGCACCGCCGTCGACTTGAGCGCCGTCGCGCCGACGACAAGGAAGAAGTAAAGGACGAGGATTTGCCGTAGATCTTCCTGTATTCGACCAAATCGCGGTCAGGATCTGGACTTTTCAGTGATTCTGCGCGCCAATTGAAGAGGGGTCGACACAGGGGGTGAGGCTCCAGCTAGTCGGCGGCTCAAGACCTGGATCTAGCTGGAGTCTCCTGCTGAACCTACCTGCTATTGCCTATTCAGCCAGGAGCGTGGACAGTTCGTCGGTACGCTCATTGGCGTAGTTGATGTTGGGCAGCCATAGCCTCCCGATCGTTTCTATGATCAACTCCAAAGCTTTCTTCAGGCGCGAATGTTGGGAACTCTTGGATAGACGCGCGGTGATCAAGCGCCGAGCGAATCCCGGGCCGGTGTCGACTCATCCGTCTGGTAAAGGTTAGAAGTCGATTGATACTGTCGCCTTTTTAACCGTCGACGGTGCATGGCGCCTGCTGCTTCCAGCACCGATTTCGACAGGCCCGCTGCCGACGGGCCCAGCGCGTTTCCATCGCTACTGGCGACCATTCGGTCATCACAGGTACTCGGCTGCGCCGTCGTTCGAGTAAATGCGCACGAGGCTCTCCGTGGCCTCGCCCACGCGACCCGATCGATCCACGACCCCTCCTAGATCTATGCCGTGCTTGGGTCAGTCACGTCGGGACTCGCATCTCTTGAACAGGTCCTGCGCCAGCTCGGCGAGTTCCACGACGACCCGGCCAGCAAGCACACTTGGATGCCGGGCGACCCGCGAACGGGCCGCGGGCGTCGTATCAGGTCGCTTGGGAACTACATCGAGCCGCCGAGATCGTTCACCAGGTCGCCGGCGCTCTGGATCGCGCCCATGAGGTCGAGTGGACGATCGCGAGCGGTGCTGATTGCAGGCATTACTGATTCACCTCTCCTGACTTCGTTCGCGTAGCACCGTCGCTCGTTCCACGGTGACCGGTCGGCTTGTGCTGGGGCGTGACGGCACGTTCTGCGCGGCAACTGGCCGAGGCGTAAGCGAGGGCCGGGTTATGCCGGGTTATGGAGCGCTTACTTGCGGGATCGGTTGGGTAAGGGAAAATCTCGGTCGCCGAAGGCTCGACCCTCCGTATCAGGCATGGTCAGCGGCCCTCCTCTACGAGGGCTGCGTAGCGGGCCAGGTAAAGCGGCCATCCCCCGTCGGCATCTACGCCGCGGGCGACGGCTCCCCAGTCAATTCCGTGGCGTTCGAGGTGCCGATGCTCCAGTTCAACGCGGGTGCGTTGCGGTGTCTCGGCATGGAACGTCACTTCGACCTCGCTGGTCATGTCGGGGTCGGTCACGATGCTCCATTGAGGGCTGATGTCCCAGCTGAAGACGACGCGGACCGGCGGCTGGTAGACCAGGATGCGTGCCCATCGGCATTCGGTGCCGTCGACGGCTCTGTCGACGATGTGGCCGCCCACCCGTGGCTCGAATAAGGTCTGAGCGATTGGCGCACTAAGCAGGTTGTGCTCAGGCGGCTTGAAGTCTCCGAACCGCTCGGTAAACACCGAGAACGCGCGGTCGATCGCGGCGTCGACGACGACCTGCCTTCGTATGGTCGCTTCTGTCTGTGTCATGGATGGTCCTCTCTGTGCTGTGCTCGGTCGTCACTTTTCGCTGGGGCATGGATGTCGTCGGCCAGGATTTCGGCGTAATTGGTGAGCGCTCGCCGCCAGTAGGTGTCGAGCTGGTCGCGCAGGGCAGCCAGCCCGGCCGGGTTGAGCTGGTAGATGTGCCGCGTCCCTTCCTGGTGCTCGCTGACCAGGCCCGCGTCCTTAAGGACCTTCAGGTGCTGGGAGACCGCGGGCCGAGTTACAGGCATCTGCGCGGCCAGCTCACCAACCGCGCGGGGGCGGTCGGCTAGAGCGGCAACGATCGCGCGCCGTGTTCGGTCGGCGAGTGCTGCCCAGCCCTCTGCATCTCCGTAAGTCATCACTAACCGTAAGTATTCGCTCAGGCCGTGCCCGGTCAGAAGATCGTCTGGCGGCTATCGTGGCGACGGGGTCGGCCTGCGGCACACGATCACGGCCGGCTTCCGTGCCGTCCACCCTTCTGATGTGGGGCGTACTAACCTCCCGATATGGCACGACAGTTCGGCCGCAAGAAGGCACGACAACTGGCGGTGCTAACCCAGCTGCTCGACGCCACCAGGCCGACCGACGTGGTAGACCGCGTCGACCGATTGACTCTGCTGCAGATCGACCCGACAGCCGCCATCGCCCGGAGCGCCGAGCCTGTCCCCTGGGGCCGGCTCGGACCTAATACCAGCCCGCCGATTTCACTCGGGCGCGTGCGGAGCGGACGCTCTTCGAATCAGGTGGTGTCAGAAGCCTGCCGGAAAGGATGCCAACATGACGATGTCAAACGCGGTCACTGAGCTGCCTATGCCGCCCCACTACGACCCGAAGAATGTTGTGAATGACGTTCGATGGATCGATTACGGCGCACTGCAGCAAGGAGCCCTGGAGTGGCGGAAGCGCCACGGCCTCAATTCCAGCGTGATGGACCAGGTGAAGGTAGGAGTGCTGGCCACCGATGTGCAGAACACTTTCTGCCATCCCAGTGGCGAACTGTACGTGGCCGGCAGCTCGGGTATGGGAGCTGTGGATGACAGCGTCCGGCTGGTGGAGTTCATTTACCGCAACCTCGGTTTCATCACCGAGATCAACTGCACGCTCGACACCCATCGGGCATACGCCGTCTTCCATCCTTCGTTCCTGATCGACGACCATGGCAATCACCCGGCACCATTCACCACCATTTCCCAGAAGGAAGTCGCGGAGGGCACCTGGAGGCCCAGTCCGTTCATCACAAGTGCGCTGGGCATCACCCTGGGGGCGGCACAGCGGCACCTCGAGCACTACACGGCCGAGCTGGAGAAGGCAGGACGTTACGCCCTGACGATCTGGCCGTATCACGGGATGCTCGGTGACAAGGGCCACTGCCTGGTCAGCGGTCTGGCTGAAGTGGTCAACTTCCACGGCTTCGCCCGCGGTGCCCAGCCCCATTTCGAGGTCAAAGGCACCAACCCCCTGGTCGAGAACTACTCGGTGCTGGGGCCCGAGGTGAAGCAGTTGTTCAATGGCACTCCCGTGCCGCGAAACACCGCCTTCATCGAGAAGCTGCTGAAGTACGACATGCTGGTGATCGCCGGTCAGGCCAAGAGCCACTGCGTGACTTGGACAATTGACGATCTGCTCGGCGACATCACGGCGCAGGACCCCGAGCTGGCCAGCAAGGTCTACCTGCTGGAGGACTGCACTACCGCGATCGTGGCAAAGGCGCCGAACGGTTCGGTGCTCTACGACTACGGCCCTGAGGCCGATGCCGCATTCGCCAAGTTCCGGAATGCCGGCATGCATATCGTCCGGTCCAATGATCCCATCCAGAACTGGCCTGACAACCCGTTGTGACCTGCCGCGGGAGTTGGTAGGAGACGTTGTGGGCCGATCGGCGCTGATGTCGACGACATGATCAGCACAAGGGCACCATCGGTGCGTGTGCTAGGGCTTGCGGCTGGTATCGAACAGGATCAATTCCAGGATTCCAGCCGATGCGGACGGAATGGCTTTTGTGCGCACGAGCTCATGTCCACGGTCAACCGTCGAGATACCGGTGTCGTATCGCGTCAGTGACCTGACGTCTGGCTTGCTCAAGAGAGGCTGCGCGCCTGTTCGCCACGTCATGCTCGATATCGGACAGCTCCGTGGCCAGGCTGTAGTCGGCAAGGGTCCCACTCACCCAGCGGGAAAAGTCACCTCGCGTCAGGTGGTAGTCGAGGACGTCCAAGTTGCAGTTCAGCAGGCGGCGGCTGAACTCCTCCAAAGTCGCGGCGGCTTCGGAGGCGCTCGGGCCATGGAAGTAGAACCGGCGACTGGCCGGCAGCGGCGTGTATGCGTACTTATGCCCATGCCGGACGTGCGGGCTCACGCGATGGCCGATGTGGAACGGCTGTGTCATGTCGGCCGACACGAGACTGCCGCGCAGCTCCGGCCGGTTGGCTTCCTCACTCCGCGGGTTGGGGCGGATGGTCGAGACGCTGATCGCAAAGTCGACGGTACGGGAAAGCTCAGATGGCAGGAGCTCTGGTCGCCACGTCACCAGGCAGGTGCCGGCCTCGGTGATCCAGTTCGTCTGGTCGTCGAGCCAGCTGCGCTCATGCGCCTCGTCGTAGACGACCCAATGTGGAACTCCGTGTGAAGCGCGCCCAGCGGCCACCGCGTCGGGCAGTTGCCTTAGATAGGCCAGCTGCGCATCGACGTCCAGGCCGGAGAGGTCGAGGACCACGCTCCCATGACCGACGCTCAGCATGCTGATGAGCTCATGCGGAGCGGGCAGGCGGGTGGCAGCGTCGATTAGGTGCACGTCGGCCCGCTCCGAGAGCCCCAGGTGGTCGCCCTCGGGGTCGATTACCAGCACCGAGTAGCCGGCATCGATCCACCGTTCGGCCAGCAACCCGGCCAGGTAGCTCTTGCCGGAGCCGGTGTCCCCGCTGACCAGAACGCTGCTTTGCGAC
>DATCXA010000669.1:0-3946 GCA_036566085.1 Propionibacteriaceae bacterium | reverse complement strand
CTCGGTCAGGGGGTTCTGGCGCCCGGCTGCGGGATCTCAACCAGCCAATCCACTCGTCTGGAAGGTGAGGGCTTCACCCTTTCCGAGAGAAATCACCCTGTCATGTCAACCGAAGAGCCGTCTGCGGCGAGTAATTCATTGATGGAGAGCCAAGCAGCCCCGGCAACCGCCGTGGAGCCTTCGGTCGAGGCGTGCGGTGATTCGCTGTCGTTCGACGACTTCTACAAGAGGGAGCACCGACATGTGCTTGCTCTGGCATTCGTACTGACCGGCAACCAGTGTGTGGCAGAAGACACTGCACAAGACGCGTTCACAGCAGCATTCCGGCATTGGCATTCCATTGTTGCCTACGACTCGCCGAGCGCATGGATTCGGCGAGTCACCTGTAATCGAGCGGCATCGGTGTTACGGCGACGCATGCGCGAAGCAAAGGCGATGATGCGCCTCATTGGGCGGACACAGACCTACATCGAATTAGATCAAGGCGACGAAGCGTTCTGGGATGCGGTTCGTCGTCTGCCACTCCGTCAGGCACAAACGGTGGCCCTCTACTACATGGAGGACTACAGCGTGCGGCAGATCTCAGAGGTTCTTGACTGCAGTGAAGGCAGCGTCAAGACCCATTTGAGCCGGGCGCGCGATGCCGTCGCGCGTCAACTGCGGTTTGAGGATGCACAGTGAGCGACTTCGATTCCCGAGCACGAAAAGCAGCCGATGCAGTTCGGCAGCAGATTGCCAAAAACGCTTCTGATTCCGAGAAGGGAATCCGGCGCGCGCAGCGATCGCCAGCCCGCGTCGCCATTCCGAGCGCTGTGGCTGCTGCGGTAGCCCTCATCGTTGGTGTTGTGGTCGTGCTACCTCACGGCGGTGATGAGGGAACATCGTCGGCCGGGCCGGGCGCGGCGTACGCGGTGCCAGGGGCGTTGCAGCCGTTTGACACATGCGACACCGTCCTGCAGTACTTCAAGGACCAGGCTCCCGAGTATCTGATTGAACGCGCTGGAGGCGGCGACAGGGTTGCCACGGACACCGGGACCGGTGCGGCCGAGCAACGCACTGCCAAGGACTCCTCGAATACCACCCCTGAGTCCGCGAGTACGTCGCAGGATTACTCGACAACGAACGTACAAGAGGCAGGCGTTGATGAGCCTGACATCGTAAAGACGGATGGAAAGCGCATCGTTGCAGTTGCTCAGGCTCGAGTGCATCTCATTGGGCTCGACGGCGGCAAGATGACGCTACGCAAAACGCTGCCGGAGACGATGGTTCGCAATGTGTTTCTGTCCGGGGACCGCGTGCTGGTGTTCAGCGGTCAAACGGCTCCGAGTGCCGAGCCGGGATTGCGGTGGGCAGGTCAGCAGGCCGTTCTGACGATGTATGACATCTCGGACCTCAGCGACCCGCAACTCATCGCCAAATTAACCATCGACGGCAACGTGCTCGACGCACGATTGGTGGGAACACAAGTCCGTGTGGTGACCATTTCGTCGCCGGACGTCAATGCTCCAGCGCCGGTTTACGGCCCAGATGGCGGCATTACGGAAAAATCCAAGGAGGAACTGCGGGCTGCTGTTGCGAATACGCATGTCGACGACTGGATCCCGACGTACGCACTTGAAGACGGTGCGGGCGGGGAGGTAAGTACGGGTCGTCTTGTGGAATGCGCCAATCTGGCTCATCCCGAGACGTTTTCCGGTCTCGACACCGTGGCGGTGTCGGCGTTCGATATGGGGTCGGCTCTGCGGTCCCGCCGGACAGTGGGCCTCATCGCCGGCGGTCAGCAGATATATGCGACGGACACCTCGACGTATGTCTCGACGACAGATTGGACCCGCGACGGTTCAACCGCAAAGACGAGTCTGCACAAGTTCGTCACCGCGTCATCGGGCGCAAGCGCTTATCAAGGATCCGGTGAGATTCCCGGAACCTTGCTGAATCAATATGCGATGTCTGAGTACGACGGCGTGTTGCGTGTCGCGAGCACGGTTTCTGAGCGCCGAGGCTGGACCAATCCTCGTCAGCTAACCCAGGGTGTGGTCACGACTCTTCAGGAGCAAGACGGTGCGCTGCGCCAGCTCGGACAAGTCGGCGGGCTTGGTCAGCAAGACAACGAATCGATCAAAGCGGTGCGATTTATCGAGGACCGTGGGTACGTCGTGACATTTCGGTCGACCGATCCGCTCTACGTTCTCGATCTTCGCAATGCCGCCGCGCCGAAGGTCGTGGGAGAACTGAAGATCCCGGGCTACTCGGGCTACCTCCACCCGATCGGTGAGAACCTGCTCCTCGGTGTCGGGCAGAGCGGGTTGGATTCCGGCATCGCGCCATCTCCGACGACTCGCCGCAGCCAGGTCGGCGTGCAGTTCTCGTTGTTCGACATCAGCGATCCGGCGGCTCCTCGCCGTATCGACACGCAGACCTACGGTGGAGGTGCTGCGGCGGCCGAGTTCGATCCAAAGGCGTTCCTGTATTGGGAGCCGCGCAATCTGATCATTGCTCCGACGAATCTGCATGGTGACTACCGCGGGAAGGGAGCGTTCAGCGGTCTGGTGTTGCTGCGAGCCGACGCAGACGGGCTCAAGGAGCTCGGCCGCCTTGCGACTCGGAAGGCCTACGGCACTGTCAACCGTTCGCTTGTTGTTGGCGACACCGTGTACATGCTGACGGACCAGGCTTTACAGGCCAACAGCCTCGACACTCACCGCGAGATAGACCAGTTGACCGTCTAGATCAGCGTGTAATGGGGGTGGATGCAACTAGTCCGTCGAGTGTGCACCGACTACCGATCCCAACGTACGACGGTGGCCAGTTACCGCACACTCAGCCGGAACGCTTGATCGATAATCGGAAACAGTCGGCGACTGGAGGTGGGAAAGTGCAGGCGCGACTACTCCGGTTCGGATCCATTGAGGTCGAGGGCCGGCAGTACGACAACGACATCGTCATTGACGGTGGCCAGGTGCGAAAACGCAAGAAGAAACCTTCGAAGTCATACCGCGACCAATTCGGGCATACTCCTCTATCGGCCGACGAGGAGCTCCCCTGGGGAGGAGACCAGCTCATCATCGGCACCGGCGCCAATGGCTCGCTACCCATCATGCCCGAGGTCCTCGATGAGGCTCGTCGTCGCGGCATAGACCTCACCGCTGTCCCCACTGAGCATGCGTGTCGGCTGATTGCGAGCCTCGAGCAGGGAGAGGTCCACGCCGTACTTCATGTCACTTGCTGACAGGGGCTCATGCCGACCAGGGCTCATCCCGATGGGGGCCCATGCCGACCAGGCTTCGGCGCAGATGTCCGCTCAGCGTTTGTACGGCGGCACCGGCTCTCCGAAGATGAACCTCCGACCAAACCGAAGTTGCTGTCCGGTGCCCTTGCATTGCGGACAGACGCGGTGTGCGTACTTAGCTACCGACCCCTTGATCTTCGGTTTGTTCTTGCAGTTCGAGCAGATCACCCACGGACTGAGCTTCAACGACGCCACATAGAGCAAGATCGCGACAATCAGACCGACAACAATTACCGCCATCGTGTCACCGCCCTTCGGTCCTCAATAAGGCTTTCATGGTGCCGCAAAACCCGATACAACCGATAGGCCTGCCGAGCAGACAGCGGCAGGCCTATCGGAAGCGCCCACTCTTGACGCACTTCCATCTAGGAGGGGCACACCTGGCCGATCGGCAGGTCCGGACGGCCACTAGTCGACGTGTCAAGGGGAGAAGGCTGCGGATTGCTCACATTGATCCGCAGTGTGCGGGTAGCACGGGCAATGATTGGTGCTTGCGGACAAGGGACCTCACCCGAGCCTGGCTGTGGATCGGTCCCATGTCCAGCGTCTCAAAGGCCCGGAAAGTCACAGGGCCCGGGAGCGCGACCTGGCCGTCAGCGCAGAGGCAATCATGACCAGGACAGCGGCTACGACGATCGCGGTGATCCACCGCACCCA
>DATCXA010000668.1:0-7131 GCA_036566085.1 Propionibacteriaceae bacterium | reverse complement strand
TACGGGCCAAGGCATCGCGGACCCGACGGCGACGATTCTCTCCGTCGCACTCTTGCTGGATCACTGTGGACTCTCCGAAGAAGCGGCACGTATCGAAAGAGCGGTCATTGCCGACATCGTCGCGCGTACGCCCGGACGGTCGCGAACGACGAGGGAGATCGGTGACGCCATTGCTGCGGCTGTATAGAGCACCTTGGGGCGCCTCGGCGTGGCCGCCGGGCGGCTCGACCGGAAAGGCGAGCGACCTCAGCTAGCGTCGCCGGCCTTGTGCGCCCGAGCCTGGAGAATTGCAGGTACGACAGAATGTTCCTTGCGCGCCCGCCGACGTGGTTGGTCGGTGAGTACCTGATGCGAACGATCAGTGGCGACCGTCCATGCGTCCGGATACATGTCATACATGCGATGTCCTGAGCTTGTCGAAGGGATCTTTACCTGTAAGTAGCAAGAACTAGATGACAAAATAGTAGGATGTCAAACTATTTCTGCCATCTATTTATCCGGTCTATTCCACATCGTGGAACGGCGGTGAGCTTGCTGCCACACTGTTGAAGTGAGCGCTCCTCCCGACCTGCCCGAGCTAGTGATCAGGGCACTTCGACTGTCGTTGGAGCGCGGCTACATGCAGGCATCGCGTACCGAGACTGGCAGGTTGCTCGCTGCGTTGGCCGCTACCAGAACCGGAACGATCGCAGAGTGCGGAACCGGATGCGGAGTTGGCGCGGCATGGCTGCGCAGCGGAGCGCCTAAGACCACTCGGGTGATCACCGCCGAATTGGACCCCGAGCTCGCGCACGGCGTCATGGACATGTTCGCCGGTGACGACATCGATGTCATGCACGCGGACTGGAGCAGTCTGGCCGAACACGCGCCCTTCTCGTTGATCTTCATGGATGCCACTAGTGCCAAGGATTGGCCGCGCGAGAAGATCGTCGAGCTGCTCACCGAAGGCGGCATGATCGTCCTCGACGACTTCACGCCATGCCCGACTTGGCCGCCGCTCGACGGCGGTCGGGTAGACACGTTGCGTCTAGATTGGCTTTCCGACGAGCGCTTTACCAGTGTCGACGTGATGGTCGCCGAGGACACCTCTGTGGTGATCGCTGTCAAGAAGTAAGCCACGCCGGGCGTCGCATTGTGATCAAATTGATGCCGCTGAGTTATATACGTCGCGACCGGGGTCCGGCAACCTTGGGCTATGGCCAGGAGAGGTTCTCGGCCTGGACAGGGCCGCCGACATAAAGCCCTACGAATCCTCGGGGGCACGATGCTGATGCTCGGGTCGGTGGTTGTTGCGCTTGCGATTCTCACCCAGTACGCCGGTTCCTGGGGCGTGCCGTATTTCAGCTTCACCACAGATCGAGGCTCGAGCTGTAAAAACCAACTGGCCGGCTACACCTGCTCGTCGATGACCCTGGCTGACGTCGAATACATCGCTAATGTTGATCTTCCTGACGATAGTTCTGTCGTCGCTGGTACCTATCGCTCTACCTACGATTACCAAATGGAAGCTGTCGTCGACGTACCGTCCGCGTCTGCCACCCAAGCACTCGCGAACCTTAACCAGGCATTCGGCGACTGCATCAAAGAGCTGCCCTCGCCGATGAGCACCGAGGGCATGCACCATAACTGTGTGATGGCCAATGCAGACGCCATCGACGAATCGGATGAGCCGAGCAGCCGGATTTACATGATCGGCACCGGCGTCCGCGACGACGGCACGCGCGTAGTCGGAATGGTGATCAGGTCGCGCTGACCGCGACGCTCACCCTTCGACAAGCTCAGGGCGCATTCTGAGCTCAGCGGGCGGCTGTGCCCTCGACGTAATCGTCATCGTGGCTCTTCACCCATGACATGAGGTCTCGAAGCTCGCGACCCACCGCCTCGATCGGATGCTTCTCCGCGGCCTCCCGCAGCGCCTTGAACTCGGATGCGCCGGCGTCCTGGTCTTTGATAAAGCGCTCGGCGAACGAGCCGTCCTGGATGTCAGCGAGCACGCCCTGCATGCTCTCTTTGACATGGTCGTCAATAATCCGCGGCCCCGAAACGTAGTCGCCGTACTCGGCCGTGTCGGAAACGCTCCACCGCATCTTGGCAATGCCGCCTTCATACATCAGGTCGACAATCAACTTGAGCTCGTGCAAGCACTCGAAGTAGGCGACCTCTGGCTGATAGCCAGCCTTCGTGAGCGTCTCAAAACCCGCTGTAACCAGTGCTGTGACACCACCACAGAGCACAGACTGCTCACCGAACAGGTCGGTCTCGGTCTCTTCGGTGAAGGTCGTCTTGATGCCACCAGCGCGTAGTCCGCCGATCCCCTTTGCATACGAAAGCGCCAGATCCCAGGCCTTGCCTGATGCGTCCTGCTCAACCGCGACCAAAACTGGAACACCTCGACCTTCGGAGTACTCCCGACGTACCAGGTGGCCCGGGCCCTTGGGTGCTACAAGCGCAACATCGACACCCTCCGGCGGCTTGATGTAGCCATATCGGATGTTGAAGCCGTGGCTGAAGAACAACGCATCCCCAGGAACCAGGTTCGGCTCAATCGCCGCCGCGTAAACCTTGCGCTGGACCGGATCCGGCGTCAGCACCATGATCAGATCCGACTCTTCACAGGCCTCATCTGGCGGCAGCACGCGAAGGCCCTGAGCCTCGGCTTTTGCACGGCTCTTGCTGCCCTCCGGCAAGCCGACGCGTACGTCGACACCGGAGTCGCGTAGCGACAAAGCGTGAGCGTGGCCCTGGCTGCCGAATCCCAGCACGGCAACGTTGCGGCCTTGGATCAACGACAGGTCGGCATCTCCGTCGTAAAACATCTCTGCAGGCACTTCGTGGTTCTCCCTTGGTGTTGTGGTGCTGGTGAAGTTATCGCACGGCCTCATCGGGCCTCTCGACAGGCTCGAGGCGGAGCTAGCCGGCGCTAACAGCCTTGAGACGTTCGGTGCGCTGATTGCGGTCGGTGAGTGATCGATTGCCACGTCCGAGTGCCACCATTCCAGACTGGACGAGCTCGCGAACCCCGTAAGGCTCAAGTAACTCAAGCAGGGCTTGCAGCTTGGCCGGGCTCCCAGTGGCCTCCACAGTGATGATCTCCGAGGTCAGGTCTACTGCCTTGGCACCGAAGAGCCCAATGATCTCGATCAGCTGACTACGGGTCTCCGCAGTCGCCCTGACCTTGACCAACACGAGCTCCCGACGTACTGCGCTCTCCTCGAGCTCGACGATCTTGAGCACCTCGATCAACTTGTTGAGCTGCTTGGTGATCTGTTCGAGAACTACGTCCTCGACGTTGACCTGGAGAGTGATCCGTGACATCTCCGCCGACTCAGTAGGCCCGACGGCGAGCGACTCGATGTTGTATCCGCGTCGCGAGATCATGCCAGCGATGCGCGCCAAGACGCCCGGCTTGTTCTGCACCAGGACGCTCAGGATGTGGGTGTTGGCGGTCCCGGCCATCACAACTCCTCCTGATCCCAAGCCGGCGCCATGTCGCGCGCGACCTTGATGTCGTCGTTGCTCGTGCCAGCGGCCACCATCGGCCAGACCATCGCGTCCTTGTGCACGACAAAGTCCACCACCACAGGCACATCGTTGATCGAGTTCGCCTTTTCGATCACCGCATCGACGTCCGCCGGCTCCTCGGCCCGCAGCCCGACACCTCCCATGGCCTCGGCCAGCTTGGGGAAATCGGGGATCCGGTTGGTGTTCAGATCGGTGTTGGAATAGCGACCCTGGTAGAACAGCGTCTGCCACTGCCGGACCATACCAAGACTCCCATTGTTGATCACCGCGATCTTGATCGGAATCCCTTCCAGTGCGCAAGTCGCGAGCTCCTGGTTGGTCATCTGGAAGCAGCCGTCGCCGTCGATTCCCCAAACGATCTTGTCCGGCTGGCCCACCTTGGCACCCATGGCCGCTGGGACGCAGTAGCCCATGGTGCCAAGACCACCTGAGTTGAGCCAGCGGCCGGGTAGCTCCCACGGCAGATAATGCGCGGCCCACATCTGGTGTTGCCCAACCCCGGCGGCATAGTAGGCATCCGCACCAGTGATCTCACCGATCCGCTTGATCACATATTGCGGCGACAGGCTGCCGTCTTCGGGTTCGTCGTAACCCGTGGGATAGCGGCGCTTGAGATCCTGCAAATACCTCACCCACTCGTCGATCACCGGCAGGCGATCACGCTTGAGCACGCTGGTCAGCTGAGAGATCACCTCTTTGCAGTCACCGACGATGGGCACATCCGCAACGCGGTTCTTTGAGATCTCGGCCGGATCGATGTCAGCGTGGATCACCTTGGCCAATGGGGCGAAGCTGGCCAGGTGTCCGGTCACCCGGTCGTCGAAGCGGGTGCCGAGCGCGATCAACAGATCGCTGCGCTGCAGTGCGCCGACTGCGGCGACCGTGCCGTGCATGCCGGGCATGCCGAGGTGTTGCGGGTGGCTGTCCGGGAACACCCCGCGGGCCATCAGGGTGGTGACCACTGGAATCCCGGTTAGTTCGGCAAGCTCCTTGAGCTCCGACCAGGCGCGGGCCTTGACAACTCCACCACCCACGTACAGCACCGGTCGGCGTGATTCGGCGATCAGCCGGCAGGCCTCCCGCACCTGCTTGCCGTGTGGCCTGGTCACCGGGCGGTAACCCGGAAGATCAAGCTGACGGGGCCATTCGTATCGCGTCTTCGCCTGCAGGGCATCTTTGGTGATATCGACGAGCACCGGTCCTGGTCGGCCCGTGCCGGCGATATGGAATGCCGACGCTATCGCGGCGGCGATGTCCGCCGGCTTGGTGATCAAGTAACTGTGCTTGACAATCGGCATCGTGATGCCGCGGATATCGGCCTCCTGGAAGGCATCAGTGCCAATGGCCGCGCTTCCAACCTGTCCGGTGATCGCCACAATCGGCACCGAGTCCATGTGCGCATCGGCGATCGGCGTCACGAGATTCGTCGCGCCAGGCCCGGAGGTCGCCATGCAGACGCCAACCTTCCCGGTAGCCATGGCATAGCCTTCGGCCGCGTGGCCGGCACCTTGCTCATGGCGCACCAGAATGTGCCGGACCTTCTCGGAGTCGTACAACGGGTCATATGCGGGAAGGATCGCGCCGCCGGGAATCCCGAATACGACGTCTGCCCCAACGCGCTCGAGCGATCTGACGAGAGACTGTGCTCCTGTCAGCTCATCTGCCCTGTCGTTGTCGAACATCTCGGGTCTCCTTGCCTGACGATCCCGCCGGGATCCGTTGTGGATGTTACGCCTGCGTACGCAGGTCCTCGTACCAAGAAAAAACCCCCGCTGCCGGCTGGCAGGCGAGGGAGCGCGTCGGGATTGAGCTTTTGCTCAGCCGACACGCTGACGTACGAGGAGAATGGTTCCTGCGATGCGCACGCCGTAACAATAGCGGCCTTGGGAGGGGACTCCAATTCGGCGCGGGGTATGTCTTGGGATCCGGAAGGACGCTCGGATGCCCTAGTAAACCCATGTTTCCGAGCAACGTAGGGTCAGTGAATGCGGCGTGCCGTTATCGCGCTCTCCCTTGTCGCCCTGACTTTGGGCTGTTCAGCATCGCAGTCAGAACCGTCGGCTATTGATCCCTCGCCCGCTGCTGCGCCTACCTCAACCACAACGACCGCCGGCCCGACCGCCGCTGCACCACGTCAGACAGCATCCATAGCTCCCACCCCGACTGCTACTCCCCGACCCACCATGAACGCGCGAGCGGCGCTCCGCGACATCCGGCACCTGGCCACGGAGATTGGCCCTCGCGAGGCAACCTCTCCGAACTTCGCGGAGGCGGCCGCCTTTGTCGAAAACCGCCTCGAGGGCCTCGGCTATGAGGTCCGGCGGACGAAGGTACGGGTGCCCGCTGGAGACTCTTGGGGCCACGCCCGTACGCCGCGGGACCTCGGTCAATGTGATCGCCGAGCCCGTGGGTTTCAACGCGAGCAAGCCACATGTGGTGGTCGGCGCCCACCTAGACACCGTGCCGGTTGCACCCGGCGCTGAAGACAACGCCTCCGGCATCGCCGTCATGCTGCAACTGGCTTCGATGGCGAGGCAGCAGCCGGCTGGACTGCCCGTGCAGTTCATTGCCTTCGGTGCCGAGGAGCCGCGGGGCAGCGGTGATGCTCTGCACCACTTCGGCTCTCGACAGCACGTGGCCACACTCAACCGCACCGAGCGTCGGGCAGTCCAGGCCATGGTGGCGCTGGACCGAGTGGGCGTAGGCGCCAGCTATGTACCGGTCTGCACGGCGAACAGCCGAGGCAATCGCCTCCGCGACGATTTGCAGGTAGCGGCACGTAGAGCCGACATAGCCACGCGAACCTGCACGAACTTCGCAAGTGATCACTGGTCGTACGCCAAGGCCGGCATTCCCGCCGTCCGCCTTGGGAGCATCCCGTACGCCGGCTACCACTCCCGAGGCGATGTGCCGAGTGTCGTCGATCGGCGTCAGCTCGATCGGGTGGGTCGGGCTGTATGGGCGTGGCTGCGCACGCTGAATTAGCGGGACGCTAGGGCTACGAGCTGAGTGCAAACGGTCCGCGGCTGCTGCGCCAGACATCGGCCAGGATGCGCTGTGCTCGGTCCCCGCGTACCGGTCGCGGTGTGAATGCGCCATCGATCACGTAAGGCACAGGCTCGACCGCCTTCACGGCTCCGCCCCACAGGACAATTTCCAGGAAGATGCCCTCGCGGGTCTTCGTCTGGAAGTCCATATCGAAGACGAAGTTGCCCAGCGAGTGCACAACTGCAGCGGTGCCGGCCGTTTCAAACCCTTGCACCCAATGCGGATGCCCACCTATCACTAGATCGGCTCCGGCGTCAGCGAAGGCCCGGGCTGTGGCACGCTGACTGGGCTCGGGGCGATGGGTGTACTGGGTGCCCCAGTGGGTCAGCACGATCACCACATCCACCCGTTTGTTGAGCGAACGGATGTCAGAGCTAATCCGTCGCAAGGCCGCGCGATCCAACGGGCCGGTACGCGGCGGCATGTTCAGCCGATTGGTGCCAGCTCGGTTCCGTGTGGCAGCGGGCGACTCCCCGATGGAGTCGACCGCTATGAAGCCAACGCGTACTCCATCTCGCTGGATTATCACCGGTCGGCGGGCGGCGGCCAGATCCCTCCCGA
>DATCXA010000657.1:0-4648 GCA_036566085.1 Propionibacteriaceae bacterium | reverse complement strand
GCGGCCCCCGCTGCCACTCTTGCGGGCTGGTTTTGCCAGCAGCCTGCGAGCGCTGGGCGCGATCGTCGAGGCCGAATGATCACTGGAGCTACTCCCGGTCCGGATGGCCTTATGCGCTGCCCATGGGCGTTGTCTGCGCCTGAGTATCTGGCTTATCACGACGACGAGTGGGGCAGGCCCGTCACCACAGTCCAAGGCATCTACGAGCGCATGACACTTGAGGCGTTCCAGTCCGGGCTCTCCTGGATCACCGTCCTTCGCAAGCGGGAGAACTTCCGGCGAGCCTTCGCTGGATTCCAGCCGGACCTGGTCTCCGCCTTTACCGAGGATGATGTCGCGCGGCTGCTGAGTGATCCAGGCATCATCCGAAACCGCGCCAAGATCACGGCAGCCATCGAGAACGCCCGGTTGGTTGTCGATCTTGGACCTCGGTTCGCCGAGCGGGTCCTCAAGTATCGGCTGGTTGGGCGTCATCGACCGGATCCGGGGGAGTTGCGGGCAACATCTCCGGAATCGGTCGCGTTGGCACGAGAGCTCAAGGCGCTTGGCTTTCGCTTCTTCGGCCCTACCACCGCGTACGCCATGATGCAGGCGATCGGGTTGGTCGACGACCACGTTGCTGGCTGTTTTGCGCCACCTCCGGTCTGGCCTGAGTGAATTCCGAGGTCACAAATCATGTCCCACGCCAGAACCCGACTCCGGCTACGACTAGGTGGTACGGAATAATTGAGCCGGCAAGTTGCCAGAACACTACAGATGAGGATGCGCGATGGCAGCAATGAAACCGCGGACGGGTGACGGCCCTATGGAGGTCACCAAGGAGGGACGTGGGATCGTCATGCGGGTTCCGCTCGAGGGAGGCGGTCGGCTCGTCGTCGAACTCAACGCTGACGAAGCGGCCGAGCTTGCGGGCGCACTAAAAGAGGTCGTTGGATAGATCAACTGCTGACAGTACAAGGGACCTGGTCACTGCTGACTGGGTCCTTTTGCTTGCAAATAGCAAATGTACGTAATAGACATCCATTTCCTGCACTGCGAGCGTCGGCCGCGAGCGGTGCCTGAGAAACCACGAGAAAGGCCAATGCCCGATATGCATCCGAACTGTGAGGCCGTAAATCACATCCTCGAGGACGCCGGTTTGCTTGGGCGGGTTCAGATGCTAGACGAGGCCGTCGCCACGGCACCGGCTGCGGCTCAGTATCTGGGGTGTCCGGTGGGTGCCATCGCCAACTCATTGATCTTCGCGACCGATGTCGGTGAGCCGCTGTTGATCATGACCAGCGGAGCACATCGCGTCGACATGATCAAAGTCGGCGGACAGCTGGGGGTAGGCCTACGTCGCGCCTCACCGGAGTTCGTACGCGAACACGCCGGACAGCCGATTGGCGGGGTCGCTCCGGTAGGCCATCCCAAACCCATTCGCACACTCGTCGACCGCGCACTCGCCGAATTCGACGAGCTCTGGGCAGCTGGTGGTATTCCACATGCGATCTTTCCTCTGACCTACCGAGAACTCCTTACGATCACGCATGGCGCCGAGGCCGACGTCGCCTGAGGGACCCGAAGTCTCACCGGGGGAACTCGTTGAGGATAGCCACGACTTCTTCGTCGCTGAGCTGCCGAAAGTCCTCGTACGCGGCTCCCACAGCAATGAAGGGCTCTGGACTGGAGAGGCAGATGACGAGGTCCGCTACGGCTCGCAGTGCCTGAACGGCCTGACGCGCCCCCACTGGCACACCTACCACCACCGCGGCAGGGAGAAGGCCACGCACAGCCGCGACCGCAGCGAGCATGGTGGACCCGGTCGCCAAGCCGTCATCAACCAAGACCACGGTCGAATCAGCGACATCCAGATCGTCGGATGGAAAAACGCTGGCGCGTCGTTCCAACTCCACCTGCTCCCGGTTCCGGGCGGCTTCGAAGGTTTGGTCTGGAATCCGCAAGCCGTCGACAATCTCGTCGTTGCGGAACTCTGAGAGTTGCCCACCAACCATGGCAAGGGCTCCCATAGCGAGCTCACTACGCCCCGGTACTCCGATCTTGCGAACCAAGATCATGCCAAGTGGAGCCTTCAGGCGGGCAGCTACCTCAGCAGCAACGGGTAAGCCACCGCGCGGCAACGCCAACACAATCGGCTTTTGCAGCGTGGCCTGCTCAACCAGCACCTCTGCGAGTGCGCGACCGGCGACGGTGCGGTTGGCATAGCGCGTAGCCAACCTGCGCCGCCGGACCATGGGTCGGGCCTTAGCTCTTGTGAACCTCGATCGCCCGACGATAGACATCGACGGTTTCGGCGGCGATCTTGGACCAGTCGAACTCCTCGATGCATCGCTCCCGTCCAGCCAGCCCGAACGCCCTTGCCTTCTCGGGATCTCTGGTCACCAAGTTGATCTTGTCTGCGAAGTCCTCTTCGAAGGCTGCGACCGCAGCAGGGTCGTTGGCCTGTGCAGGGTCGTACGGCACCAGGTAGCCGGTCACCTCATCGACGACTACCTCAGGAATACCGCCGACAGCGGATGCGACAACAGCGGTCTCGCAGGCCATTGCCTCCAGGTTGACAATGCCCAACGGCTCGTACACAGACGGGCAGGCAAAGACCGTCGCATGCGACAACACTTGGCGGACCTGTGCCCGCGGCAGCATCTCCTCGATCCACAACACATTCCCGCGGGTGGACTGCAGATGTGCAAAGGCGTCGCCAATCTGTTGAGCGATCTCCGGGGTATCGGGCGCCCCAGCAAGCAGCACAACCTGGGTGTCAGGATCGAACTTCTCGGCCGCTCGTACCAGATGAATGAGACCCTTCTGGCGAGTAATCCTTCCCACAAACACCACTGACGGCTTGTCAAGATCGATTCCGAGCCCGGTGACGACGTCAGTGCCTGGGTCTGGCTTGAATTCCTCGGTATCAATCCCGTTCTTGACGACATGCACCTTGTCAGGGTCGAGATTGGTATAGGAGTCCAAGGTGTCCTTGCGCATGCCAGCGCTAACCGCGATCACCGCATCTGCGGCCTCGAAGGCGGTCTTCTCGGTCCAGGATGAGAGCCGGTAGCCGCCGGCAAGCTGCTCAGCCTTCCAGGGCCGGTGCGGCTCGAGGGAGTGTGCGGTGACGACGTGTGGAATGTCCTGAAACAGGCCGCTGAGGTGGCCGGCCAGGTTGGCGTACCAGGTGTGGGAATGGACCAGATCCACTTCAGGAATGGCCGCCACCATCGATAGATCAGCCCCGAATACCCGAAGGGCGGCGTTGGCTCCTTCCGGATAGTTCTCGGCGTGCGCTGTCGCGCCTTCGCGTGGCTCACCCATGCACTGGACGTCAACATCGATGAGCTTGCGCAGCTGCGGCACAAGCTGGCCGACGTGTACTCCGGCACCGCCGTAGATAAAAGGCGGATACTCCCTGGTGAGCAACGAGATGAAGAGTCGATCAGTGTCAGCGGGCGCCATAGTTCGCATCGTTCCACAGGGTCACGATGTTGACCACAACATGACCCCGAACGCTGCATCTGAAGTGAGGTATGGGCTAGGTTCAACACATGCACGCGCGTCCAAAAGTTCTGTCCATGGTACTGGCCGGCGGCGAGGGCAAACGGCTGATGCCGTTGACGATGGATCGCGCAAAACCGGCGGTTCCCTTTGGTGGCACATATCGTCTTATTGACTTCGTCTTGTCCAATCTGGCGAACGCAGAACTGCGGCAGATTGCGGTCCTGACCCAGTACAAGTCGCATTCGCTCGACAAGCACATCTCTTTGACATGGCGCATGTCGACCATGCTCGGCAACTACGTCACTCCGGTGCCGGCCCAGCAGCGCCTCGGGCCGCGGTGGTACCAGGGCAGCGCCGACGCGATCTATCAATCGATGAATCTCATCCGTGACGAGGAGCCGGACTATGTCGTGGTCTTCGGCGCCGACAACATCTATCGGATGGACGTCCATCAGATGTTCGACGCGCATGTCGATGGCGGCCGGGGCTGTACGGTGGCCGGCATCCGCGTACCGCGAAATCAGGCCAGCGCATTTGGTGTGATCGACGCCGGAGCCGACAACAAGATCAAAGACTTCCTGGAGAAGCCTGCTGAGCCGCCCGGCCTGCCGGACGATCCGGACGCTTCCTTCGCATCCATGGGTAACTACATCTTTACCAGCGACGCGCTGATCGAGGCACTTATCGCCGACGCCGAAAATGAAGACTCTCGGCACGACATGGGCGGCGACATCATCCCGAGCTTCGTGAGTCGTGGTGATGCACAGGTCTATGACTTCACTGCCAACGAGGTTCCGGGTTCCACCGACCGCGACAAGGCGTACTGGCGCGATGTCGGAACGCTCGACGCGTATCACGAGGCGCACATGGATCTGGTCTCAGTGGATCCGGTGTTCAACCTTTACAACATGGACTGGCCGATCTGGACTTACCCGGTCCAGATGCCAGGCGCCAAATTCACCCTGAATGGGGTTTCACGGGAGTCCATCGTGAGCCCGGGCTGCGTCGTTGCGGGTGGGTCCATTGAGACTTCAGTACTCTCGCCGAACGTCCGGGTAGCTGACGGCGCGCAGGTCGACCATTCGGTGATCTTGTCCCATACGTCGATCGGCCAGAACGCTGTGATACATCGGGCGATCTTGGACAAGCACGTTAT
>DATCXA010000651.1:0-11956 GCA_036566085.1 Propionibacteriaceae bacterium | reverse complement strand
CCGACGGTCATGCCAGTCATCCGATAGCCCCGTCGGCATTCGCTGGCGGAGCAACACTCTCAATGGAGTGCAGGCTGTTTTCGAGGATCGCCCCGGTGCCTTCGACCAGAGTGACGGGGACGCCCATCGCAGCCCATTGTGAAACAAAGTCGCGTCCCGCGTGCTCATCCGTGAAGAGTCCGGAGATTTGGCTCGGCCCGGCAAAGGAGTGCAGCCCGAACCCGCCGATCTTGGACGAGGCAAAGAGCCCGTACACGGCGTCACACGCCCCGATGAGACTCTTCTTGGTCTCCGCCTCCTCGTTGGAGAGTTCGAGCATGCCGAGCTGCTGGGAAAGAGTCGCGACCCCGAAGAAGCCCTTGTTGATGCGCCCGCGCCCCTCCAAGATGTTGGAAAAGGCCCCGACCATCGAGTTGGACGCGCGACGAAGGACACCACCGGGCATGACGACTGTCGCGTTGGAGTGATCCATGAAGAGAGTGGCCGCTCGCATGCCCGACGTCACGACCATGAGGTCATGCTTGTCCAATAGCTCCTGGGCGAGGTAGAAGCAAGTCGTTGAGGAGTCGATGGCGATCACATCGCCATCGCTGACGAGCGCAGCAACTCGGCGCCCGATCTCGCGTTTGATGTTGGAGTCCGTCCGTAACCGCTCGCTGAAAGCGCCCTCATCGCCGGTTGACGTAACGACTGCCCCGCCCCGGACCCTGCGCAACAAGGAACGCTGCTCGAGCAGCCCAAGATCCTTGCGAATCGTCACGGCCGAGACGCCGAGCCGCTCGGCCAGATCATTCACCGTGACCCGGCCATTGGACGTGAGCTCGTGCAGGATCACTTCCTCGCGGACGAAGTCGTAGCGCTCCGACAACGTTTCTCCTATCGACGACTCTGACGAGATATCCGCGCGGTTCACCGCGTGACGTAGCTAGAAACCTAACCGAACGCAAAGCCTGCGTCAATATTTGAAAGCAAAAAGAAAGAAATTGGCTTTCAAAAGAAAGCGTGGAGCTTGACACCACCAAAGTGCGGATCCTAGAGTGACTGCGCTGAGACATCTCGTGTTCACCGAGGAACCCACGATGGAAAGGATCAGGAGAATGCACATAGGCTGCCACGGACTCGTGTGGACGGGAGACTTTGACAAGAGTGGCTTTGACCTTGCTGTCGGCAAGAGCCTGGACGCCGGATTCGACCTGCTCGAAATCCCGCTGTTCGATCCAGACTCCTTCGATGTGAGCGCTGCGAAATCGAGTCTGAAGAAACAACCGATCACCGTGACCGCCTCGCTTGGACTTGGCCCGGAATCCGACATCAGCAGCGAGGATCCCGGCGCCGTAGCGGCCGGCGAGCGCAAACTCAATGCTGTACTTGACGTGTTGAGCGAGCTTGAGTCCGAGTATTTGATCGGTGTGATTTACGGAAAACTCGGAAGATATGCGGGACCATCAACCGCACTCGGCCGCAGCAATAGCATCGGCGTGCTGCGCCGCGTGGCGGAGCGCGCCAGGACACTCGGCATCCGACTTGGCCTCGAGGTTGTCAACCGCTACGAAAGCAATCTGCTGAACACGGCAAAACAGGCAATCGCATTCCTGGACGAAGTGGGGCATCCCAACATCGGGGTCCATCTCGACAGCTACCACATGAATATTGAAGAGTCCGACATGATCGCCCCGGTCCTGGCCTGCGGCGATCGCCTCAGCTATGTCCACGTAGGCGAAAGCCACCGCGGCTATCTCGGCTCCGGCACAGTCGATTTCGACAGCCTCTTCCGTGCGCTCGCGCTGATCGACTATGACGGACCGATCGCCTTCGAATCGTTCTCCTCCGCGGTCGTGAGCGCTGATCTCAGCAACAATCTCGCCATCTGGCGAAACCTCTGGCAGGATTCGGGCGATCTTGGCTCCCACGCGAACGCCTTCATCCGCGGCAAAATGCACGCCATCGACACAACCCACCTGGGCTGAACCGCCCAGTAAGGAGCACCCCCATGAGCATGTCGGCCGAGGCCCTTGCGATTCTCGAAGTCCAATCCATCGAGCTGCCCTCGTGGGCCTTCGGCAACTCCGGCACCCGGTTCAAGGTCTTCGGCTCGCCAGGCACACCACGGACCATTCAAGAAAAACTCGCCGACGCTGCCAAGGTCAACGAGTTGACCGGGCTTGCACCGAAAGTGGCGCTGCACATTCCGTGGGACAAGGTCGAGGACTACGGCGCGCTGCGGGAGTATGCCGCTGATCTTGGTGTGGCGCTCGGCACGGTTAACTCCAATACATTCCAGGACGACATCTACAAGTTCGGCAGCCTCACCCATGTCGATGAGGCGGTGCGCCGCAAGGCGATCGATCATCACCTCGAGTGCATCGAGATCATGAATCAGACCGGATCAAGAGATTTGAAGATCTGGCTCGCGGACGGCACCAACTACGCAGGACAAGCTGACCTACGAGGGCGCCAGGACCGTCTGGCCGACAGTCTCGCTGAGATCTATGAGCGGATTGGGCCAGACCAGCGGCTGGTGTTGGAGTACAAGTTCTTCGAGCCCGCCTTCTACCACACCGATGTACCGGACTGGGGTACCTCGTACGTCCAGTGCGCCGCATTAGGGGAGCGGGCCGTGGTCTGTCTGGACACCGGCCATCATGCGCCGGGCACCAACATCGAATTCATCGCTGCTCAGCTGTTGCGGTTGGGGAAGTTGGGCTCGTTTGACTTCAACTCCCGCTATTACGCGGATGACGATCTGATTGTCGGCTCCGCAGATCCGTTCCAGCTTTTCCGCATCCTGTACGAGGTGGTACGTGGCGGCGGATACGGGCCCGATTCCGACGTCGCATTCATGTTGGACCAGTGTCACAACGTGGAGGCCAAGATCCCTGGTCAGATTCGCTCGGTGCTGAATGTGCAGGAGATGACCGCGCGGGCCTTGCTGGTGGATCGTGAGGCTCTGGCAGCTGCGCAGGAAGCCAATGACGTGCTAGGTGCCAATGGGATCTTGATGGATGCCTTCTACACCGACGTACGCCCTGCGCTGGCTGAGTGGCGTGAGGCCCGCGATCTGCCGCCAGATCCAATGACGGCATATGCCGAGTCGGGCTATCAGAGCAAGATCGAGTCCGAACGTGCAGGTGGCAAACAGGCGGGCTGGGGAGCATAACTGCTCGATCTATGGTCAAAAGTCCGCATTGGTCGGAAATTCGTGTACATGGGGCGTGATCCAGGGTCGAAAACCCGCACTGGTCGGAAATTTGAGGCCCTGGGTAGCAGATGATCAACACCGAATGTCGAGGATAAGAGATGACGAATCACGCAGTGGCAGAGCTGATCGCCCGGTCGAACCGACTGGGGTCCGATCCCAAAAACACGAACTACGCCGGTGGTAACACCTCGGCCGAAGGCACTGAGACCGATCCGGTTACCGGTGAGCCGGTGGAGCTGCTCTGGGTGAAGGGTTCCGGTGGTGATCTCGGCACACTGACCGAGCCCGGCCTAGCGGTGTTGCGACTTGATCGAATGCGACAACTGGTGAACGTCTATCCCGGGATCGAGCGCGAGGATGAGATGGTTGCCGCCTTCGACTACTGCCTGCACGGCAAAGGTGGTGCGGCGCCGTCGATCGACACTGCAATGCACGGCCTAGTCGACGCCGCACACGTTGATCATCTGCATCCTGACTCCGGCATCGCTGTTGCCACGGCGGTCGACGGTGAAGAGCTGACGGCCAAGATCTTCGGCGACCGGGTGGTCTGGGTACCGTGGCGCCGGCCCGGCTTTCAGCTTGGCCTGGACATCGCCAAGATCAAGGCCGACAACCCACAGGCGATCGGCTGCATTCTCGGCGGCCACGGAATTACCGCTTGGGGCGATACGTCTGATGAGTGTGAGGCCAACTCGCTGGAGATCATCAAGACCGCAGAGGCCTACATTGCGGAGCACTCCAAGCCGGAGCCGTTCGGCGCGCTGCTGGACGGGTACGGCGCGCTGCCGGATGATCAGCGGCGGATGAAAGCGGCCGCGCTAGCGCCGACGCTGCGGTCAATCGCCTCCTTCGACAAGCCGATGGTAGGGCATTTCACCGACGACGAGCGGGTGCTGGAGTTCTTGTCCGGTAGTCAGCATCCGCGGCTGACTGAGCTTGGCACCAGCTGCCCAGATCATTTCTTGCGGACCAAGGTCAAGCCACTCGTACTTGATCTTCCCGCAGACGCGTCGGTCGAGGACTGCATCGCCCGGCTTCGGGAGCTCCACGATGCCTATCGAGCGGATTACCAGGCCTATTACGACCGCCATGCGACACCGGACTCCCCGCCAATTCGTGGGGCTGACCCTTTGATCATTCTCGTGCCCGGAGTGGGCATGTTCTCTTACGGCAAGGACAAGCAGACCGCTCGAGTGGCCGGTGAGTTCTATCTCAACGCGATCAACGTGATGCGCGGCGCCGAGGGCCTGTCGACGTACGCCCCGATTGATGAGTCTGAGAAGTTCAAGATCGAGTATTGGGCGCTGGAAGAGGCGAAGCTGCAACGCATGCCGAAGCCCAAGCCGCTCGCCACCCGGATCGCGCTGGTCACCGGTGCGGCGTCGGGCATCGGCAAGGCGATCGCGGTCCGGCTTGCCGCCGAGGGCGCCTGCGTTGTGATCGCCGATCTTGACGAAGCCAAAGCTCAGGCCGCGGCTGAGGAAATAGGCAATAGCGATGTCGCCGTCGGCATAGCCGCCAATGTCACCGATGAAGCGGCCGTGCAGGCGGCGGTTGATGCCACGTTGCTGGCATTCGGCGGCATTGACATTGTGATCAACAACGCCGGCCTGTCGTTGTCCAAGTCCTTGCTGGACACAACGGTCGCCGATTGGGATTTGCAGCACAACGTGATGGCAAAGGGCTCCTTCCTCGTGTCTCGAGCGGCGGCCAAGGCGTTGATCGAGCAGCAGCTGGGCGGCGATATCGTCTACATTTCCAGCAAGAACTCCCTCTTCGCCGGGCCAAACAACATCGCCTACTCCGCGACCAAGGCCGACCAGGCGCATCAGGTGCGGCTGCTCGCCGCGGAATTGGGTGAGCACGGCGTGAAGGTCAACGGCATCAATCCCGACGGCGTTGTTCGTGGCTCTGGGATCTTCGCGGGAGGCTGGGGCGCAAAGCGGGCCGCCGTCTATGGAGTGCCGGAGGAGGAGCTCGGGAAGTACTACGCCTCGCGAACGCTGCTGAAGCGCGAGGTGCTTCCCGAGAACGTGGCCAATGCGGTCTTCGTCCTTTGCTCGGCTGATCTGAGTCATACGACAGGTCTGCACATTCCGGTTGACGCCGGCGTCGCTGCGGCCTTTTTGCGATGACATCCGCTGGCTGGGTCGCCGCAGTTGATCTTGGCGCTACCAGCGGCCGGGTGATGCTCGGGCACGTCGGCCCGGACCAGCTGAGCGTGGAGGCGGTGCATCGCTTTTCCAACGACCCCGTACGCGTCACCGACGGGTTGCATTGGAACATCCTCGAGCTCTACCGAAATCTGCTGATCGGATTGCGCAAGGCGGTTGTCGAGCAACCAGATCTAGCGGGAGTCGGTATCGACTCTTGGGCTGTCGACTATGGCCTCGTGAGCGGTGATCGCTTGATCAACAATCCGTTCCACTATCGGGATGGGCGGACCGCGCGAGGCGTCGATCTTGTTCATAAGATCGCTGATCATGCGTCGCTCTATGCGACCAATGGACTGCAGTTCCAGCCATTCAATTCGATCTACCAGCTTGCTGTTGATCAGAAAGCCGGTGTCATCGATGACACGACCAGGATGCTGATGCTCCCTGATCTGCTGGGATTCTGGCTTACCGGGGAGCAAATCGGCGAGCGTACCAACGCGTCCACCACGGGTCTGCTTGACGTCAGTACCGGGAGCTGGAATGCGACCTTGATCGACAAGCTGAGTTTGCCGCGCTCGCTGTTCCCATCCCTGGTCGATCCGGCGTCCCGAGTGGGCTCGCTGCGTGACGACGTAGCAGCCGAAGTCGGTGCCGCTCTGGACGTGATCGCAGTCGGGTCACATGACACGGCCTCGGCGGTCGTTGGCGTGCCAATGACGGAACCAGGCGCCGCGTATATCTCATCCGGTACGTGGTCGCTGGTTGGCATCGAGCTTGATCGGCCGGTGCTCACAGAGGAGAGCCGGGAGGCCAACTTCACCAACGAAGGTGGGGTCGACGGCAAGATCCGCTATCTGCGCAATGTGATGGGCATGTGGCTGCTCAGTGAGTCCATCCGCACATGGGAGCGCGAAGGGCTAACCCTCGAGCTGACGACTCTGCTGGCTCAGGCAGCCGCGATCACCACGCCAGTAGCGATCTTCGACGCCAACCATCCCAGCTTGCTGTCGCCGGGCGACATGCCGAAGCGGATTACTGAACTATGTGTTGCAGCAGGTACAGCTGCGCCCAGTTCGCCGCCAGAGTTCGCCCGAAGCATTGTCGAGAGTCTTGCCGAGGCGTACGCGACCGCAATCGATGATGCCGAGCGGCTGAGCGGATCCAAGATCAACATTGTGCACGTTGTTGGTGGCGGAAGCCAGAACACCCTGCTGTGCCAGCTGACGGCCAACCGTACCGGGCGGCGGGTGTTGGCTGGTCCAGTGGAGGCGACCGCCATCGGCAATGTGCTGATTCAGGGGCGGGCGGCTGGGCTGGTGGACGGCGAGCTTTCCGAACTCCGGGCGCTGGTTGCCAGGACCTTCCCGCTGGCGGAGTACGCGCCGCAGAGCAAGCCGGTCCGCGGTTGAAGTGATCGCCATGTCGCCCCAGCGGAGCACTCTTGCCAGCTCACAAGAGCGGACGAGAGGATACCAAGAGACAAGCGGGCCCATTCATCGAACACAGCCATCGAACAAGGGAGCAGCAATGCAAGCGAGACTGAAGATTGCGGTGGCGGTCATCGCCGCGTTGGGGATGACCTTTGCTCTCGGGGCCTGTACGAAGAAGAATCAGACGGCAGCCCCGGCTGCGAGTGGTTCCGCCGCCGGCGGGACGGTCAAGGTGGCGTTCGTTCCTAAGTTGCAGGGCATTCCTTACTTCGAAGCGATGAATGCCGGGGGTAAAGAGGCCGCAAGCAAACTCGGCAATGTGGAATGGCTGTATCAGGGTCCCACCAGCGCGGATGCGGCAGCGCAGGCAGACATCGTCAACAGCTATATCCAGCAGAAGGTGAACACGCTGTTCATCGCCCCGAACGATCCTGACTCGATGGCGCCGTTGATCAAGCAGGGCATCGACGCCGGCATCAAGGTCGGCACCTCAGACACCGACGCCCCGAACTCCGACCGGGAGCTCATGGTGTTGATGGCATCGGCCGAAGGTATTGGCCAGGCAGACACCGACGCCCTGATGAAGGCAATGGGTGGCAAAGGAAAGTTCGCGATCGTGTCCTGTGGCGAGACCGCTGCGCAGCTAAACCAATGGATCGATGAGATCAAGAAGTACTCCAAGCAGAAGTACCCCGACGCTCAGTTGGTCAATACCGTCTACGCAGGTGAGGATGTTGCCAAGGCCACGCAGATGGCAACCGACATCATGAACGCTCAGCCCGACATCAAGGGATTTCTCGGCGTCTGCTCGACAGCCGGTCCCGGGGTCGCGCAGGCCGTGCAGAATGCCGGGAAGACTGGAAAGGTCTTCACCGTCGGCATGGGTACGCCGAACGACATGAAGAAGTATCTCCAAAACGGTGCGGCGTCCGCAGGCGTTTTGTGGGACGCCAAGGCTCTGGGCTGCCTGACCGCCTGGGCCGGGCTGCAGTTGGCGCAGGGCAAGCAGTTCCAAGCCGCACAGCCGGTCCCCGAGTGTGGGCTCGACAACGTCACGTACGACAGCGGAACCAAGATCTTGCTAATGGGGAAGCCACTGACTTACACCAAGGAGAACGTAGGGAACTACAACTTCTAGGGCCAACAGATCGGCTCAGAGGATCGAATGACTACATCGTCGACTGGTGACACAGCCCCTGGTGGGGCGACGCCACCGGCAGAGGACTCGCCCGCAGCGGACTCCCTTCAGCCGAAGGAGTCCGCCGCCTCGTCGGCGGACTCCGGTACGCAGCGGCTACAGATGACGGGGATCTCGAAGCGCTTCGGGGCGGTGCGCGCCATCCGGCACGCCGACATGACCGTCGACGTGGGAAGAGTCCTCGCCCTCGTTGGTGAGAACGGCGCCGGCAAGTCTACCTTGATCAAGATCCTGTCCGGCGCCGTCACCGCGGACACCGGAACGATCGTGTACGAGGGCCGCCAGGTCTCCATCGGATCAACATCTGATGCGATGGCGCTGGGGATAGCGACGGTCTATCAGGAGCCGCAGCTGTTCAGCGAGCTTACGGTCTCGGAGAACATCTTCATGGGCCGGGAGATCCGCAAAGGGGGTCGGATTGACTGGGCCGAACAAACCCGCCGGGTGGTCGAGCTTCTGGCGCTGCTTGAGCTTCCTCCGCGCTACGCCACGGCCGTAGTCGGGGATTTGTCGATCGCCGAGCGGCAGCAGGTGTCGATCGCCAAAGCCCTTGCCGGCGAGGCCAACATCCTGATCCTCGACGAGCCGTCCGCCATCCTCACCGACGCTGAGATCGAGGTCTTGTTCCGCGTCGTTCGACGGCTCACCGAATCCGGCGTCTCGGTGATCTACATTTCCCATCGCCTCGATGAGCTGTTCCGGATTGCCCAGGATGTGCTCGTCATGCGCGACGGCCAAACTATCGGCACTTACCCGATCGGGGAGCTGTCCGTGCGCAAGGTCGTCGAGCTGATGGTCGGCGGCATCCTGACCGAAACCAAGCATGAACGGACGATCGACCCCAAGACCAAGCCGCGGCTCGAACTTGTCAGCCTCAGCCGACGAGGTGATTACGACGATGTCAATGTGGTCGTTCGGCCTGGGGAGGTTGTCGGTCTCTATGGGCTTGTCGGTTCCGGTGTCTCCGAAATCGCCGACTCCATTTACGGCATCGAGCACGCCGACTCCGGCCGCATTCTGCTGGACGGACGACCGGTCGCGCCGCGCTCCCCACGGCACGCGCAGCGGCTCGGGATCGGCCTCCTGCCGGCTGACCGGAAGAAACAGGGGATGTTTTCTTTCCAGTCGATCATGTTCAACATCTCCGCCGGGCACCTGCCGCTACTGAGCAAGGTCCGGGTCTGGGTAGACCGGGCACGCGAACGCAAGGTCGCCAAGGACATGATCTCCAGGCTTGCGGTGAAGACGCCGAGCGAGAACCAACCCATCGGGGCCATGTCGGGCGGAAATGCTCAGAAAGTCGTGCTCGCCCGCCAGTTGGTCGAGCGGCCCGACGTGCTGGTGCTGGCCGAGCCGACCCAGGGTGTGGACGTCGGTGCCAAAGAGGAAATCCACCGCATCATCACCGAACTGGCTGACGCTGGCACTGCCGTCCTGGTCGTGACAGCGGACCTCCCCGAGGCGATTCGCATCTCAGACCGGCTTCAAGTAGTCCGGAACGGCACTACTACGGTCGAGTTCGGGCCGAATGCGACGCAGGTCGACGTTCTGGCTGCTGCGGCGGGCGACGTCAGCGGTCACCAGGAGGACGGGAAGGTAACCGCATGAGCATCGACCTCGCGGCCCGTGATGAGACCCCGGCCTCCGGATCCGAGCCGCCGGCAAAACGCGGGCATCGCGTCCTAGCCCCTCCGGTGACCGGCCAGGAGGTTGTGCTGGTGTGCGTGATAGCCGTGCTGTGGATCATCCTCGGCTTCGCGACTCCCGCCTTCGTGTCCGCCGGTTCGATTCAGCCGTTGCTCGGCGCGGTCGCGCCCATCGCGCTGATTGGCATCGGTATGACGGTGGTGATCATTACCGGGGGCATCGACGTCTCAGTCGGCGCTGCAATCGCAGTCTGCTCTGTGATCACAGCGAAGCTCGTCTTAGTACAGGCAGGTCTTTCGCTGCCGGTCGCGCTATTCATCTCTGTGGTGGTGGGTGGGCTGCTCGGACTCCTCAACGGTGTCCTCATTGCCTACGGGCGGGTGCACGCGATCATCATCACCTTTGGCACCGCCAACATCTTCCAGTGGATCAGCCTCAAGCTTTTCAACTCGACCACGGTCAACAACATCCCCGATACCCTCGCGCCCCTTGGCAACGGCGCTGCCGGTCGTACCTTGGGCGTACCCAACTCCTTCCTCATAACGGTGGTGCTCGTCGCGATCGCCTGGGTTTATCTGCGGCACACGGCGGGTGGTCGACACTTCTACGCCGTTGGCGGTGACCAGCTCGCCGCCGAGTTGGCGGGCGTGAAGGTCCGGCAGCGCGTCATGACCGCCTATGTCTTGACCGGATTACTCGTCGGGCTGGCTTCTTGCATCGTGGTGGCCCAGGGATCGAACCTTGGACAAAACGTCGGCAACGGTAAAGAGCTGGCCGTTATCGCGGCGGTCGTCATCGGCGGGACCTCCATTACGGGTGGTCGTGGCTCGGTGCTCGGCACCGTGCTCGGTGCGCTGCTGGTGCAAACGGTCGCATCCGGAGTAACCCAACTGGGCTGGCGGTCAGAACTGTCCGATCTCTTCGTGGGCCTGGCGATCATTATCGCGGTCGGCGCCGACCTCATCCGGGAGCGGGCGAGGAGGAAACGATGACCATTCCGACTGCCGCCGAGCCCGATCTGACCGGGGCACAAGACGATCAGTCCGGCTCGTCGACCCTGGAGCGGCCCGAGTCGCTGGCCGCCCGAGTCATCCGCGCTCTACTGACCCAGCGCATCGTGCTGCTCGCAGTGCTCGTAGTCCTCGTCGTGATCTACTTCATGGTGCTGGGTGCGACCGGCTATCTGACGGCTGCCTATGACTTCGACTACATGTCCGCCGCCTTGATCAATGCCGTGCCGCTGGCGATGCTGGGCTTCGCCGAACTTTTCGTCATCCTCTCCGGGCGCGGTGGCATCGACCTGTCCGTCGGCGCCATCGTCTCTCTCGCGGGCATGATCTTCGGGTTCGCCTACGGGCGGTGGGGTTGGCCGTTGTGGCTGGCGATCGTGATCACCGCCGTCGTCGGCGCGGTGCTCGGCCTCGTCAACGGGATCCTCGTTGCCTACATCGGATTCCCGGCGCTGATCGCTACGCTCGCCACGTATTACGCGTACAAGTCTCTTGCCGTGGTGATCAACAACCAGCGCCCGATCAGTACGAAGCCGATTCAGAACCTCTACGAATCGACAGCCCGGTCGGTCGAGCTGCCGCTCATCGGTAGCTGGATCCCCAACGTACCCAAGGGAATATTCCTCTTCCTATTGCCCACCCTCGTCGTCGTCTGGCTGCTGCTCGCTCGCACGACGTATGGGCGGCGGGTCTACGCCATCGGCACCAATGACGTCGCGGCGCAATGGTCAGCCATCGGCGTACGCGCCACTCGGGCAGGTGCGTACGCGCTCAGCGGTCTTATCTCCGGCCTCGTGGCGGTCGTCACCGTCGGACAATTCGCCTCGGCGCGACCGGACGCCGGCATATCCGGAAACGGAATGGCCCTGCCGGCCATCACCATCGCCGTCCTTGGTGGAGTCGCGATCACGGGAGGCATCGGCCGGGTGTCTGGGATCGTGCTCGCCACAGTGCTGATTGTGTGGATGAACGCCGGCATCCGGCTGGCGTTTGAAGGCAACGCCGGCCCGCAGTATCAATTGCTCGCGCTCGGCGTGCTGCTGGTCTTCGCGGCGCTGCTCAACGGCTTTGCGCTGCGACGTTACGGCTTAGCCGGATAAAAGGGAGGTTGAGTGCACCGATGCCGTCCCTTATCGGCTGTCACGCACTGGTATTCACCGGCGAGTTCGATGCTCGCGGCATAGCCAGCTCCGTCCAGCGGGCGCGGGCGGCTGGCTTCGATCTGATCGAGTTCCCGCTCATGGAACCCGAGAGCTTCGACAGTGCGACGGCGCGGCGCGCTGCTGAGGCAGAGGGCCTGCACATTACGGCGAGTC